>NZ_AP026830.1:0-304018 GCF_026000775.1 Vulcanisaeta souniana JCM 11219
ATGCCAAGGATCTTTAAGAACGAGGCTGCATTAACGCCAGAATACATACCAGGTAAGCTACCGCATAGGGAGGAACAACTAAAGCAGCTCGAGGCATATTTCAGTGGCTTTCTCGAAAACCCAGGCTCCATGTACCCTAAGGTTATATTGATCGGTAGGCCGGGTAGTGGTAAGACCGTGACGAGTAGGAAGTTTGGTAACCACGCGATGAAGTTGAGTAATATGGTTAGGTATGTACATGTGTCCTGCTTCCTCAATAGAACACTGAGTTCGGTGCTAAAGGACATTGGCGTTCAACTGAATATAGCAATACCGAAGAGGGGTTACTCGACGGAGGAACTGCTTAAGATGCTCCTGGACATGGTTAGGGAGAAGAACATCTACGCCATTGTAGCCCTTGATGACGTATTCCACTTAGTTAATAACAGTGGCCCTCATGCACTGGGTACGTTAATAAGGCTTGGTGAGGAATACGTAAGTAGAGGCGACAAGTATAGGTTTGGCATAATACTCATAAGCCAGGACCTATCCTTCAGAGATCAACTTGATAGGAGCTCGCAGAGTTCCCTTGGTAATACCGTTATTAGATTTGAGCCGTACACCAAGGATCAAATCTTTGAGATACTACTTGTAAGGGCCCAGGAAGCCTTAATAGATGATGCATATGATGAGGAGATCCTGGAAATGATAGCGGATGTCGCCGGTATAGATGAGAAGGTTCTTGATGATCATAGGGGTGATGCTAGATATGCCATTGACATACTATGGAGGGCATCAAAGCTCGCAGAGATAAAGGGCGCAGATAGGATTTTACCCGAGCACGTCAGGGAGGCCATAAAGAATACCCTTAGGGGCATTAGGAGCGATGAATTGAGGATGCTACCGCTTCATGAGAAGATATTCCTATTAGCCATAGTCAAGAGCCTCATGAAGAACCCAAACTCACCATACATACCATTTGGGATTGCCGAGGATGAGTATAAGATGCTCTGTGAGCAGTATAATGAAGAACCCAGGAAACACACACAACTATGGGAGTACCTAAGGGACCTAAATCTGAAGGGATTTGTGGAGACCAGGACGTCGAGCAAGGGCATGAGAGGTAGGACCACGCTTGTCTCAATACCTTCAGAACCGTTAATGACGCTTGACGAGGAACTAAGAAGGATAATAGAGGGTGAGTTGGGCACGTGACCATCGACTTCATAGAGGACATATTCTCCTCAAGGGTTAGGATAAGGATACTTAGGACGCTGATTAAGTATAAGGAGGTCAACATAACGAAATTATCAAGGGAGTTGGGGATTAACCATAAGGTCATTGAGTATCACATAGAGGCCCTCAAAAGGCTGGGTGTTGCTGAGGAGAAGAGGTTTGGTAGGATACGAATAATAAGGCTCAGTGAGAATGATCCAAGGGTACTAGCAATTGAAAGACTATTCACAGAGCTCGAGGGAAATAATGAAACTTAACCAGATTGCCTAACGAACTCCAGGACCCTCTTGGCAAGCTTATAATGCACATAATCAACCAATTGACCGTCAAGGTTTATCGCCCCACGGCCATCCCTAACCGCCTTCTCATAAGCCTCAACAATCCTCCTGGCCCAATTAACCTCCTCCTCACTTGGTGAAAAAACATCGTTAGCCACCAATACCTGACTTGGATGAATAACCTGCTTACCAACAAACCCAAGGGACTTAGCCTCCATACAGTCCATCCTGAAACCCTCCAAGTTCTTAATGTCGAAGTATACCCTGTCAATTGGATCAATGCCATAAGCTCTAGCTGCGGAAACAACGAAGGTCTTTATTACCTGGTTAGGCTCATAGGCCTTTAATGAACCACCCACAGAAAGTGCAAAGTCAGCAATGCCATATGACACTGCAGTGACGCCCTCGCTCCTAACTACGTCCTCGATCCTTAATAACCCCTTTGCAGTCTCTATAAGAGGTTCGATTTCCCTACCAGTAGCCTTATACACGAAACCAAGGTCAAACTCAGCCTTGGGAATCACAATGCACTTAACGGGGTCTATCCTATATACGGTATCAATATCCGCGTAAAAGAATGGGGTCCTTGGGTCATTAACTCTAACACAGAGTTCCTTACCATCCCAATCAAGTTGTGGTAATAATTCCCTTATTAATTTACGGGCAGTTTCCTTCTCGTCAACCGGGACTGCATCTTCAAGGTCAATAATCACAGAGTCAGGTCTCAATTCCAGTGCTGCCTTCCTTATCATGCGCTCATTATTACCTGGAACAAATAATTGAGACCTTCTGAGCATCACAGTGATTCCAGTTATTTTGACCTTTTAAATTAATTTTCTTGTAAGTACTTAAAATACCAATACGGCCCTACCTAGCACCTTCTGGTTTAATAAGTCATTATAAGCCTGATTAACATCCCTAAAGCTGTAGGTCTTGTAAATGGGCTTAACCACGCCCTTATGGAGAAGCTCAACAGTCTTAAGAATCTCGCCCCTTGTGTAAGCCGCTGAACCAATTATCCTATGTTCCCTCATTACAGTGAGTGCAGGCCTTGCGAGCCTAATCTCCTCACCCTCAGTATTGCCAATGAGAATCAACGTACCCTCACGCCTCAGTGTCTTGAGGCTCTCATTTATAGTAGCGGCGCCAACGTTCTCAAGCACCACATCAACATCCCTAACCTTCCTAGAGAACTCCCTATCCGTAATGGTTTCATCGGAGAACTTAGCAACAAGGTCCGCCTTACCTGGTGATGTTATCGATATTACGTATGCACCAAGACTCTTTAAATATTGGATTGTGTGCATGCCGACTCCACCTCCGGCTCCAGTCACCAGGACTCTAGTGCCCGGGCCAACATTGCCAAGCTTGCTGGCATGGATCGCCGTGGCCAATGGGCATACGGCAGCCGCATATTTAATATAATCACTATCCGGTAGTTCAAATACATTATTCTTCGGTGCAATTACGGCCTCGGCGTATCCACCGGGCCTGTTCTCGCCAAAGAACTGAAGGTTTAGGCATAGGTTGTCCTTGCCAGCCCTGCAGTAGGGACACGTACCATCAACAATGGCGCCGAATATACCAACAGCCCTTCCATCAACTTCTCCATATATTTCATGTCCAAGAATCAGGGGAGGTTTTAGGTTCCTAAACCCACCCTTCCAAATAACCAAGTCGCGCCCGCAAATACCCTCGGCTCTTACCCTAACAACAACGTCATTAGGACTTGGGTCGCCTATATCAAACTCCTCAATATTGAAGGGCTTATTGAACTCCCTTAAAACCGCGGCTAGTACACGCATTAAAGTCCATCGGTAATAATATGATTTTAAGGTAACTAGTAAATATTTTATTTATCAATAAGCCATTCAATACTGTATTAGGTTTACCATTGCTAATGGGATAACAATGCTTAATTTCCCCAGGTGTTTTTACCAGGTGTGGATACGTGCGTAGTATTGCCAACAATAAATGAGGCTGAGAATTTGAAGGTTCTCCTGCCTAGATTGAATGATGTATTGACTGGCTATGATTGGTTCATGGTTGTTGTTGATGATGGTAGTACTGATGGAACGCAGGATATTGTCAATGACTTCGCGGGATCAACAGGCAGGGTTAAATTAATAGAAAGGGGGACAAGGCTTGGGTTGGGTAGCGCAATAAAAACTGGCATTAGGGCGTGTATGGACATGGGCGCCAAATCCATAGTGGTGATGGATGCCGACCTACAGCACCCGCCTGAGGTTGTTCCCAATTTAGTGAAGTCTGTGCTTGGTGGCGTTGATCTGGCAATAGCCAGTAGGTATGTTAGGGGCGGTGGGATAATTGGCTGGTCATTAAAGAGATTTATAATCAGTAAGGGGGCTACGTATTTGGCCAGGTTACTAATGCCTTGGACGCGAAGTATTAAGGACCCAATAAGTGGCTTTTTTGCCGTTAATGCTGATAAGTTGAAAGGCATAATCGACCTACTGAGCGATTCCTCTGGCTATAAATTGATCCTTGAAATACTGACACTAATGCATAGTAAGTATGGCGATTCGCTTAGGGTTATTGAAGTACCGTATACCTTCAGGAATAGGGTCTACGGTACAAGTAAGCTGGGTACCAATGAATTGGCTAACTATGCAATGTTGGTACTCAAGCTTAGTAATTATTCCGTGCTTAAATACTTGGTGGCTTTACTTATTGGTTCTTTCGTTGGGTACTTGGTATTCAATTTCTCGGTAAGTCTCGGTACACTCCTCAGCAATCTACTATCAATAGAATCATCCCTAATTACGGTTATAACAATATACCAACTACTAATGTGGGGTAAACCAAGGCCGCAATACTACGCCAGTTATCACTTGGTTAAGTATTTTGCCATACTCATTAAACTACTGCTTTACGCAGTGGCCCTACCTGCGTTTGTCGTACTTATTATATCGGGGATCACCCAATTATTAATTACACTTAGGGTGATACCAATTAACCCAGGCATTGTTCACGTGTCATGATCACGAAAAACCTTTATTATCTAGGTTCCCATTACCGTGAATGCTAATACTGCTTACGACAGTCCCAGGCATTGAGGATCTCGTCATTGAGGAGATCAAGGAACGCTTCGGTAATAGGGTAATTAGCGCGGAGGTATTCGGAAGCTCCAGGGTTACAGGCAAGGTGCTTGTTAATATCAATGACGTAAGTACCAATGACCTAAGGCAATTAAGGACTGTTGAGCACATTATCCTGGTTCTAGATAGTGGGATCACCAGTAAGGACATCAATGGCCTAAGGAAATGCATTTGGAACCTGAACCTTGATGGACTACCTAATTACTACACGCCCAACACAACAATTGGCGTCACGGTGGATAGGACGGGGACCCATGACTACAAGAGCCCAGAGACGGCGGCATTACTTGGCGAGAGAATTTCAGAATTCCTACTGAGTAAGGGAATTAAGCCCATATTCAATCTTGATAACGCCGATTTAATCCTAAGGCTAATCATTGAACAGGATAAGTGCATACTTGGATTGTCAATGACCCGTAGAACGCTTAAGGATAGACCATATAGGGTGTTCAATCACCCAGCATCAATAAACCCAATACTAGCCAACGCCATGCTAAGAACACTAGGTCCCAATTCACTATCTAGGGTATGCGACGTAACGTGTGGAAGCGGGACAATAGTAATTGAGGGAGCTCTAACGAGGCAGGACTTATCCTTCCTTTGCGCCGACATTGATTATAGTTATGTTAACGGCGCGATCATGAATGCCAGGAATGCCGGCGTCGATGCATTAATAGATTTCGTGGTTATGGACTCCACGAGACCCGCCCTTAGGGAACATGCATGCCATAATGCAGTGTTTAATCCACCCTTTGGCATTCGTATTGAACCCATGGAGGGAATAGCAAGCTTTTATGACTCGTTATTTAATTCACTTAATCACATTCTCAGGAATGGGTCCAGCTTTGTTCTGATCACGGTTAGGAAATCAATAGTGAGGAGGTTGGTTAAGAGGTATGGGTTTAGGTTGATCAACGAGAGGGTTGTTGAGCAGGGTGGTATTTGGAGTTCGATATTTAAGGTTGTTAAGGAATAAAGAAGATACTAATTTTTAAGGGATAATTCTACTGGGCCTTTGGTATAAACGATCTCTGGTCCTCGTTTGGGAACAACCTATCAAGTACCTTTCTAGGCACCTTATACACCCTGAGAGCCACCTCTTTGATTAACTTATCATGAGGTGCGCACTTGGTTAGGTTAAGCCTTAGGCAGTGGGTGTACTTCATTATCTTCTTCTCCTCTATCTTCTTGATATTACCCAGGGCAATGTCCTCGGCTACCCTGAAAGCCACGTAAAACCTGACATAACTCATGAACCTAGGGGCGAGGTCGGGAAACACCATGCTTAATGCCCTATATACTCCAATGAAGTCCTCCTCAGGGAAGAACCTCATTATGGTCCCGGTGAATACGTACCTCAATAGCCTGAAGCCTCTCTCCTCAATACCCGGTCCCAACGCTTCATTATCAAGCAATTTCTTGACCTGCTCAGCATCATCATTACTCAACTGGAAATTCCTTCCCTTGAGGAAGTTGTATATTTCGTCGCATGTTATTTCCACATTAAAAATGCCCTTGAAGGCACTCGCCAACTCGCCGTCTAGTATGCCGAGCCCATACTTACCAACTATGTATATGGTGGCTATTTCCTTATCGTAAATCCTAACCTTACTTAAGCCCCTGAACGGCTCAACACCCTTCTGCTTATAAACAATGTACACCAACTCCTCAAGCTGATTCCTAGTACTAACCTCATTCTTCATTATCTTGCTCCATATCTCCGTGGCAGCCTCAATGCGGTTTTTATACAGCTGTCTGGCATCTAAGCCATTACTCATTTAGCAATTCACCTATCCCAAGCAATCAAAAATCCAGTGCCTTATAACCCTTGTGCTTCAAGGCGAAATACCTAATACCTAGGCCTCGGCCTTAACCTGTCCCGATTGCTTTGGGAAGGACACTATGCGTGTTGGTAATGGTAACTTAGCCGCCGCCCTCCTGAGCGCCTCCTTTGCATGGGCCAGGTTCTTACCCTCAACCTCCACATGCATAATCACAGTACCCGGCTTAAGCACTCTAACAGCCCTACCAGAGGGAACGCCAAAGGACAGTCTCATACCCTGCTGAAGACGATCAGCACCGGCCATAGCTAACATCTTGTTCTCCCTAATCACGTTAAACGGGTAAACACTTATCTTAAGGTAGAAGTTCGGGTCAGTGACGTACTTAGACAGGTACTTATACGCCATCTGCCTAGCCGCCTCAAGGGCATTGGCCCTTATCTGACCAACCTCCTCAGTAACAAGCTCAACCACATGATCAAACCTAGCCCTCTCCCTGGGCTTCGTATTACCAAGCTCAAACCTAGGTATTTGAACATAGGGAGCACCGGCAATATACTCAGTCCTAGTATATGGTCTCTTCAACCTCCTATAACAACGCGCAGGTCTAAGTGGCATTAAGGCACTGATGAACTCTATGGGTATTTAAACACTACGCCCATTAAATCCTACTAATCCTCAACGAACCAACATACCTCTTAATCCACAGGACCAATTCCTCATACGTCCTCTCATCATCCCTCGTAAGCCTAACGATACCATCACCGTCAATGAGAACCAGGTTCCTCTCAATCATCCAATTAAGGTACCTCTCCAACTTGTCATACGATAATCCACAGACCGTGGCTAACCTAGTCCTCTTCATAGGCCCATTACTAACCAAGGCCTCAATAATGCGTGCCAATACGTACAGACCAGGCCTGGATTCCCTGGAGCTCATGGTAGAGCCACCTGAGCTTAATAATTAAGCCACCGAGAGACCACGGTTTCTTAACATCATTGACCAAGCCATCCCACTCAAGGGCTAATGTAATGGTGATAGTAATGACCACAGCAATGATCGTGAAAACCACATAGGTGCTTCCGCATAACCAAGGAATACGGTAATCCAGGACGTAATAAATAACGCGATTGTGAGAAGGAGTATGGCAAGAGCCAGTAGTTCATTACTTGGTGTCTCTTTGTGATTGTACCCTGATTATTGCCTCTGCAATATCACCGTTTGTCTCCTTCAAAGCCTTAATGGCCTCTTCTCTTGTGCACCCAGTTTCTTCCATAACGAGTTTAATATCGTCCTCGCTAGGTTCGTATTGTTGTGGTGTCTTAGCCACCGTGGGTTGCTGCGTTTGTTGCATTATTAATGACGACCTCTGTTGTGGTGTTGTGGATTGTGGCTTTACCACCTTAGTCTCCGCATCAACCGCCTGTACCTGGTATATGGATAACCCCTGCATTTTCATTCTAGCCACCACGGGCTTATTGATCTCTATTGTGGAACCATCACCCAGGTAAATAACCACCTTGGTAACATTACTAACCTCCTCAAGGTTCAGATCCTGAATGCCCAATCGCTTAAGCAATCTCTTTACCTCCCTTGAGTTTAACCCCACGTATTATGCAACACGTAGCATTATTTAAAACAATTTCTTCCCTGCATAAGGAGAAGCGAATTTAACTTTCCATGGTACTCTACTTTCATCAGCCTTGGCATATTGTTCCTAGCATTGGTTCTATTGTTGGTGATGAGCATCCGTAATCAAGTACGTGGGTTGGGAAGTACTGGATTACGTAATATATGGAACCACTGCCTATGAGGTGGTCCAGGTACCCGCCATACTCCAACTGGAAGATCGTGCAAGCTGGGCACTCTGGGTCTAGGTATTCGATAACAGTCACATTTGCATTTGAGTTACCAATACCCAAACCGCTCGATGACAGTTCATTAATAAAGGCCACCTGGGTTGAGTTGGCCTTGAATCCATAACCGAGTTCATGGCCTTGGTAGGTGAATGTAGTTATGTTCCCAGCCTTACTGTAGTTAATTGCATAGAAGACCGATGGCGATGCACCAACTATTACATAAGTTATGTTATTCGCTCTATTAAAGACAATGAACAAGGGGGTACCAATATAATTACTCGGTATGTTTGATTCCATGTTTAATTCCATGGCTACAGTACCAAAATTACTCAACGCACTGGTGACGGTACTAACGAGACTCTGGTCACTCTCACTTACTGCGCAGTTAGCGTAATTGCTGACTAGGTACTGATACTGAGCTATGGGATACACTATATAATAAGTAATATTATTTGTATACTCATATTCATATAAGTAATTATATGCTATCTTATACGTATCATTTATAGCATTCAATGTAGCGTTACCACCATACTTATTATAAATACATTCTAAACCAAGCCAATTCTCAACACCCCTCTCAAATGCCAGTGTGATCATTGATGCTTGTGTGGACTGGGAAGACTGCGTTGCTCCCTGGTTGTTATTTGATGATGGTACTGTTAGCGTAGATGGCGATTTAAGGACTAGGAAGTAGACTAGTACGCCGACAAGCGCCACTGCAAGTACTACAACGGCTATTAGCAATACCCGATTCGTATTTTTGTTGCTCGACATAATCCATTGTTTTTGTATTGATTGGATTAAAAACCTTACTAACAAGTCCCTGGATTCCTTGGGAAAGACATAATAAGGGTGATGGTGGTAGTAGTGATTAATGGCTATTAGATTGAGGGTTAAGTTATTATCCAGCATGGGAAGGATCATGATAACGAAGGCGTTGGTGACCACGGGTTATGAAACCCGGGAACCGGAGATCCTAATACCGAGGAGTATTGCCGAGGACCTGGACCTACTGCCAAGGCTTCCCAGTGGTTCTGAGGTTAGGAATTATGTGTTGGCTGATGGTACTGTGACCAGGTTGATATTAGTACTCAATGCCGTGCAGGTCTGGATTATTGAGGACGATAGGGAGGTTGGTGGGGTTACGGCTCACGTAACTATTAGTGAACGGGCTGATGAGGCATTACTAAGTGATAAATTGGTTAGTAGGTTGGGTGTTGTTCTGCTGGATATTGGTGAAGGTACTTGGTGCTTTAGGGATGAATTAGGCAAAAATGTTAGGAGGAGTTTATAATGATTGTAGTGCAGTTTTTATGGTGTTTATGAATGTGTCGATTGATGGTTTGCCCTGGGTGAATCCTTGTCCGTAGGTTGTTGAGCCGCCGCCCTTACCATTGACGCCCGAGTTTATCTTAGTCATTAGTTCCCTAATGCTTATGCGCTTGGCGGTTTCAGGGCTTAGGTATATCATATACTCAGTTCCATTACTTACCCTGTTAATTATCAGTAGTACCGTGTTGGGTCTAGCGCCTAGGTATTCCTTGGCAAATTCCTGTATGTAATTCTTATCCTCATTCTCATACTCCATGTATGTAAAGCCAATGCCATTTGCCACAACCTCCCTACTTGCTGCATCGGCAATATCGCCCTTAACAGCCTTCTTGGTGAGAACCCTTATCCTACTCTTCATCTTGTTTGTTTCCTCAATCAATTCCTTAACGCCCTTAACAGCCTCCTCCCTACTCTTACCAATTAGTTCTGAAATACTGCTTATTGAGTCCTCAAGTGACTCAATATAATTGAGTGCATGTCTACCCGTGGTGAACATAAACCTAACAACACCCTCCTGAATCTTCTCAACCTTAACGATCTTAATCATACCAATCTCACCGGTGCTACCCACATGCATGCCGCCACAAGCCTCCACGTCGTATGGATTATCATCAGGCCCAACCTGGACAATCCTCAACTTAGCGCCTGGGACTGCACCGCCTTGGTATATGTAGACTCCAAACCTTGACTCAGCATCAGTCCTACCCAACCACCTAATAACCACAGGGTAGTTAGAGAGAACCATTTGGTTTGCCAATTCCTCAATCCTCCTAATCTCATCCCTACTGGGCAGTTTGTAGTGAGTAACGTCGAGTCTACTGAGGGGGACATTCTTCTCAGCACCAGACTGCCAAACATGCCTACCAAGTACACGCCTGATACTTTGGAGAAGTATATGCGTCGCTGTGTGCATCCTCATTAGGTCAAGCCTACGGGTAGAATCAATAACGCCCTCAATGGTTTCGCCCTCCATTGGTGGTTCGCCCTCAATGACATGCACAATCACAGGCCCAACCCTCTGAGCATCGATCACTCTAGCCTCACCCCTACTATGCCTAATAATGCCGTGATCAGCAACCTGCCCACCACTCTCCGGGTAAAAGGCCGTTTGATCAAGGACTACGTATTTACCTCTAATTACCCTAAGAACCTTTGCGCTGAATTGAAACAGCCTCATGTTCTCATAGAATAATTCCCTGGTCTGCTGTAGGTCTTGGACCTCCACGGGATTTACATCCACCTTAGGCTTCTCCTCACCAACCTGCCTCTGATACCTAGCGGCAAGCCTTGAGTAGAAATCATCAGGAACCACAACACTCAACCCAAGTCTTGATGTAACCTCACGCACTATCTCCGGTGGTAGACCCTGCGAATCATAGAGCGTCATGAGGTCATCAACCGTGAGCTCCCTCTTACCCGTCCTCCTCTCCCTATCCCTAACCACTCTATCAATTATACCTGGTGCTTGTCTAAGTAATTCCCTGAACTTCTTCTCCTCAAGATCAACAAGCTCAATAATCGTCTGCCTCTCCTCATAAACTTCCGGATAATCATCCCTGAGGAATTCAAGCTCCATACTCATTAATTCAGTGAGGGGCATTTCAATGCCAACCACGTACATGCTCCTCAGCATCCTCCTAAGCAATAACCTGCCCAGGTAACCGACCCCTGAATTACTTGGTATTGCGCCATCAGCCATCATCCATGATAGAGTCCTACCATGATCACCAAGCATGTAAAGGGTTTCCTGGGCCTTAAGTATGCTCCTGACCTCATTGACATCCATACCAACCTTACTGGATATATATTCATAGGCCTTCTCTATGCTCGTAACCTCGGGATCCAGTTGCCCAAAGTACGTAGCCATGTGCATCAACATTTCATCACTTGGTTTAGGAAGCCCAAGCCTACCCCTAAGTTTTTCAATAAACGTACCGAATACTGCATCATAGACAGTGGGCTTACCCGTGAGTAGCCAATAGATCCTCTCGAGACCGTAACCAGTGTCCACGATCTTCATGGGCATCTCCACATACTTACCATCAACAGTCCTATAATGCATGAAAACCAACGTAGCCACCTCCAGGCCGCCTACAAGAACCTCAAGGCACTCGCCCGCATTGCCACCGCCCTCCCAGATATTCTCCTTATACGTAATCTCATCATCCCTAAGGCCAAGTTCCCTAGTGAAGAATTCATGCGCATACTCAACGGTTTCATCAATCCAGTAAACGTGCTTATCAGGATAGTTAAAGGCATGGTGAGCCATCATCTCAAAACCAGTTAGGTGCCTACCGCTGCGGCCGACCTTGTCAATGTCCGTAAACCTAATGCTTGGTTGAGAAAGGGTCAGTGGGTTTGCTGGTGGTGGTACGATACCCTCGGTAACCCATGGCTGGAAATCATATATCGAGGCACCGACTAGGTAAACGTCGGTCCTCCAACGCGCAACCACAGGATACCTCTTAATCCTGGTGTGCCCATGCTTTTCAAAGAAGCCTAGGAACCTCTCCCTAACATCCCTAATGGACTCAGGCCTGAACTTACCTGGTGGATTGCCTATGAATAGGTATGGCGTGCATGGTTGGTCACCGCAGGTCTCTTGCTCCTTATTAAGCGTCCAAAAGTAATGCTTACAGTATGGGCATTGTTTCCTGTAGAATCCCGCCCTATCAAACAGCTTGGTTCTTAATTCCTCCATAACTTAACGATAATTAAAACCAGGATTCTTTTTATATTTTTGTTTCTGTCGCAATTAAAATTCACTATTTACGCTTTGTCTCAAGGTCGCGGAAGTACTTATACAGGCCATCAATGGCCATCTTGAATAGGTGGTAATGGGCCCTCATGCCCCTGAGCCTATCATAAACCCTCCTAAGGTCCTGGTCCCTCTCCACAAGCACCCTCTCGAGGTCATCAACGCTCAATCCCTCCCTAACAGCCTCCTCAGCAGCCCTACCCCAAGCATCCACCTGCCCAAGGTGCCTATTCAATAAGTCAGTGGCGTTGGGAACGAGCAAGTGATGCGTATAGGCTATGTACCTTGGATTCCTGGCAATTAGCTTCTTGATACTGTCAACGTATAGATCAAACCTAAGTGGTTCCATGGTGGTTGGTATTATGTAATCAAGATCCTTAATGTAAATACCAGCTGCGTCGCCAACAATAAGTATGTTCCAGGGCTCGACAATGAATGACTGGTGATGACTGGCATGACCCGGCGTATGCATTACCTCCACGGTAACGTCACCAATCGTAACCCTATCACCATCCCTAGTCTCCCTAGTGTTCCTACTAGGTATCTCAAGCGGTCTACCGTACAACTCGCCAAGCCAGCCCATGGCCTCCCTGGCAGGCGCCCAGATAATGTCTGGATTAGGCAGTACCTTAGAGCCCCTGGGATGAACGTAAACCTCAACGTTTGGGTTTAACATGGTTAATGAGCCGGTTCCGCCATAGTGATCAATGTGTACGTGGGTTATGAATGAATGAGTAACATTACCCGGTAGTCTCCTCAGGGCGTTCCTCAGGTCATTGCTAGATACTGCTGGTCCTCCCTCAAACACTATAATGCCCCCACCCGTATTTACTGCATACACGGATACTAGGTTACTGAATCCACCGGGCTCAAGGTCTATTTGATATACGTTACTCATTATTTCAGTTATCCGCACCATAGTGTATCTTAAATATATAGGTTAATAAGCTATACCAAGCTATATATCATTATTAATAACTATTAAGGAAAGACCCTTTGATTAGCCGCCAAATAGGCTTGAAAGTCCTGAGGCGATCTCCTCCTCACTCGGGCCCTCCTCCTTCTTCTCCTCAGCCTTCTTCTCCTCCGGTTTGGATTCCGCAGCCGCCTGGGTTGCCTCAGTCTTTGTCTGCTGAGCCTGCTGGACAACTTGCAAACCGAGCTCAGGCGCTTTGGGAGCTATTACCGAGGCAAGGGCGTTTGCCTCTGCTGCAGCCCTACTTATTATGTACTGAGCGGTCTCTGGTGTTACATACCTGGCATTTACGGCTAGGTTTATGGCCTCCATGTGTGCCTTCGCGATGGATACTCTGAGCACCTCCGGTGTTGGGTACGCCGTATTAACAGCTAGATTGAATGCGCCCCTGGCTGCATCCTCAATCATGGTCCTGTAGGCCTTCGTGTCAATCCTCAGTTCATCCGTGGTTATTACATACTTGCCCTTCATTATTGCAGCCTTTATGTTCAGTGTCTCGAATATTGGCTTAACATTCAATTTCTTCAGTATCTCAGCGGCATCCTCATTAATCTTATCACCCCTCTTGGCAACCACAGTATCCTTAACAATCCAAATCTTACCATCCTGGACCTTTATCGGAATCTTCAACTTACCGAACTTACTCATTATTGGGCCTGGGCCCATGTTGGTATTGCCAGCAGGAGCCACCAAGTCGAATGGCGCCACGTCACCTGGCATTGCCTCCCTCCTAACGCCAGTTCCCCAAATCCACTTAGCCAGTTCAAATGGGTTCTCGTTGGTGAATACCAGCAGGTTCTCGCCAGTAAATAACTTCTCAATATCCTCACTAACACTACCCATTAATTGCCTAAGCGCTATTAACACTAGGGTATTCTTAGCCTTAATGACCCTCGCACCCCTCCTCCTAAGCCAGAACCTATACTCCTGGAGAACCCTATTTGATGTTTCGTGGAGGTCTATCACGAATACAGTCTCATACTTACTAAATAACTCCTTCAATTCATTAATAATCCTAACCTTCTCCTCCGGATAGGGCTTTGTCCTAACGTATGTGCGCTTAAATACTGGTTGTGAAGCCATACTAGCAAGAACCGCCCAATGCATGACTTAATTAATTTTTCTTCCAATGAATAGCATGATAATACGACATACGTAAGTAGGCATTAACATTCACCAAGCAGCATGCTAGCCCTTAGGTTCAGGGGCAGGTTGAAGTGACATGAAAGGCAGGATAGGCTTGAGATTCACTATAATAAGGCTAGGAGGGCTTGGTACGCATACATACCCGTTGAGGCGGAGCATAACCTCGCAGGTAATGGTGATTTAAGGGCTTCAGTGGACTTGGACATGCTGACGGCTCCTTGCCCTTCAGGGCAGGGAGTAGGTCGTTATTTTAATTTACCCAACCTAGACCGCCAATAATGGATTAACGTAATTGGTTACATTAATACTGCGACTTCATGGGTTATTTAACTTGGTTGACTTTACTTAATTCCCGTAATATATAGATTAGCACCACTGACTCTTACGGGTTAGGCTAAGCCCGTCAACTTAACATCATCGTAGTATTATCAAGACCGGTTAAATGGTAGCGTCACTGATAACCTGGTTGCCCTGTACCGAGGGTTTATGTGGATACCTACTATTAACCACGTAATTAGCGCATTGGGTTTAATAACCATAGCCGCAACACCAACAGGCATCGACAATCGGAGGATTGGGCCGATGGACCACTTAATAACAGAACCCTTGCTTTTAATGCTCATTGCCACTTTAGTTAATTTTATTAGTTCATAAGTGGCAGTGTCTTTCCACCAACGGTATTGAAGGTAATACTTCCATTATTTAATGGCACTGTTTACCTTAGGGTTAGTGCAACCTAGCATCCTAGGTAAGAGGATTATTAAACGAAATGTTCAGAAACGCATAAGTCTCTCTGCGTTTTCATGCGCGATCTTTTCTTTATCCTTATCGCTTATTGGTAGTTGATTAAGGAATTGGACAGCTTCCTTCATAGATGAGTATGGGTAATCCGTAGAAAACATTATTCTTTCTGCCCCAACGTGCATATAAAGGTCAAGGAACGCGGGAATAAAGTTGAACCCACTTATCGTGTAGTTTACATTCTCCTTAAGATAAGCGCTAATGGGTTTTTCAAGACCTGTTAGCCTTGGAGGAAGTACTCTATCGAGTCTCTCCATAAAAAATGAAATTCCCTCTCCTAGGTGGCCTATTATGACCTGGAGTTTAGGATGCCTATCAAAAACTCCGGCAAGAATCATCCGCAGTACATGAACAGCAGTGTCAATGTGCCAACCAAAACCTGCTGTGGAAAAAATCATCGCGACCTCCTTCCTCAGTCCATTTTCATAGTAAGCTTCAAAGACAGGGACAGGAGGCATATTTGGGTGCAGATATATAGGAACCCCAAGATCCTCAGCTCCTTGTAACAAGGGCTCAAAAAATGGATCGTCAAGATACCTACCCTTATAGTTACCACTTATCATCGTGCCTTTAAAATTGTATTGCTTTACTGTCCTTTCAAGTTCGTCAACTGCCTTTTCTGGATCGTCAATTGGGAGCGCGGCAAAGGCGGCAAACCTTTCAGGATATTTCATTATTATATCTGCAATGTAGTCATTAACCTCCCTCGAAAAGGCTACGGCTTCTTCAATCTCTAATTGTTCCCTTCCTGGAGCTACGAGAGAGAGTACTTGCAGATCTACCCCTGCTTCGTTCATTTCAGAAATCCTAAGGGTCTCAATATCTAGTAGCCTCCTCTTAACACCAGGATCTTGAGCATAGCTAAATGAGGGGGGTACCATCTTGTATTTTTTAGTAATTTTATCTGGAACGGAAAAGTGCTCCTCAAGAGCGATAATTTTCTTAAAGTTGTTCCTCACAAATCTTTACAAACCGTTCTTGCATTTAAAAAGCCTCCTACTGCTAGGGAGTTATTATTTGAAATAAGACAATTAGGAACTCCAACATATAATTACCGAAACTTGGCAAACTCTAAGGATTGTAAGGGAACTGGATAATGAGGTTCATAAGTACCACAATGCTCAGCAAACTCCATTAAGCCAGAAGGGTTCCAACATGATTAAGGCTTAGGAGCCATGCTTGATGCGTTGAAGCCATGGATATTAAATAACATGGAACGAAAATGGGTATTACACCATTAACTTGGCTAAGGGAATAATCAATGCCACCACTGATTAAGAATCTCGTTCTCAAGAAATTAAGTAAATTAAAGAAAAATAGTGAGAATGGTGCCGAAATATTTTTGGGTGATCTATAAGGCCGTGATGGTATTCAACCCAAGTACCCACAAAAGGGAGTCAGATGGGAAGGACCAATTCGCCCAATAAAGGCATACGATATAATTCAATAGTATGATAACTACATGACATAACTATGAACGCGGGAAACCGAGTTTGAACTTAGTCATAAATTTTAATTATCGTGATATAAACGGATTCACACTTACAGGTGAACTCATAGTTAGCTTTATGACCACGGCTCTCAATTGTTCAGGTCTAACTTTATTGAGTATTTCGCTTAGGACCGCGGCTATGTTCTCGGCGACCTGCTTTGGGTCCATGTCCTCAGTACCAACCTTGCACATGATCTGTGGTTGATCCTTAACCCTGATCCTAACGCTCCTCTTCAGTCTATCAATCACGGTCTTAATGTCAGCATTAGGTTGAATAGCCTCAGGTATCTTGTTCCTAGGACCGAGTATTTGACCCATGACCCTACCTATTAGGACCATTAAGTCTGGGGTTGCTATGAAGTAATCATAGGAATTAGCTAGTCTCCTAACCTCCTTCTTGTTGCCGGATAGCTTTTCGATGTCCTCCCTAGTGAGTATGGCATCGGCCTTGGCCTCCCTGGCTGCAAGTACCATTGCGCCTGTGGCTATAACGCAGATCTTGGGTTCCTTGCCCTGCAGTGCGTGGGGTAATGTAATAGTCATGTTAAACCTATTGGCCTGGTTCTTAACGTCAAAGTCCCTAAACTTAACTATTAACTCGTAACTCTGCTTAAACCTCCTCTTCTTGGCCTTCGACTTTGCCTCCGTGACAGCCTTTGTTATTGCATCAAGGTTTAGGCTCATAATCATTGCACTGTAAGAATACCCCTTATTAAAGCATTTTTCCTAAACTTGTCGACCTATTATTTTAAGGCAATAATGCAAAATACAGCTTAAAGGTTTGAATTATAACCTGCCCTCCTGTTTAAGTAACTCCTCATACTTAGTTATAATGTTGTCATAGGAACCGGACTCTAATTCCTTTAGGACCTGCTTTGGGTCTTTGCCGTTGATCGTAACGCCAACACTCCTGCAGGCGCTTATTACCTGCTTAAGGGCATTCTTAAAGTGCCTACTCTTAAGCTCCTCCCATTTTATGTAGGCTATCTCGGCAAGTTTATCAATACTTATATCACCAATTATCTCCTTAACCGCTTGGTGGCTACCCATATCCTTACCAATAGCCTTAACTATTAATTCGGAGATTGGCGGCAGCTCCGGCTTAACTTCGAAGCCCTTTGTGTCTTCATCAATCTCCACCTCCACAAACACGTTGTTAATACCGTAGCCGGCCAGTATCTTGGTCTTTCTGTTTATTTCCTCAGTGACCTTATTAACGTCAACGCCATACTGACTTAACTGCTGAACCGCTGGTCCACCTGCCTTGCCTGGCGCAACTGCAATCTTGACTACTCTCTTCGCCATATCGTAGGACTCGCCTAATGTAGGTATTTAACGTTTTTGCCTATTATTTACTTGCCCTCGACCTTCCTGACGCCCTTGATGTTCACGATTATGGGCATCGTGCTTGATGAATCAAGTAACTCCAGGTAAACCTGCCCCCTCTGCTTATCGATATCCACCACCTTACCCCTATAGCCCCTAAATGGTTCAACGATTATCTCAACCACATCACCAATACTGATCTCCACGGGCTTAACCAAACTGCCAAGTAACTCATCGGCATTCATTACTCCCCTAACCATGCCCCTGTAATGCTTTATGTTTGTGGCTAAGTCCTGGATTTCATAGGGCATCGTGCCTTCAACAAACACGAAACCCTTCAGAGAGGGTAAAACAACTATTGCGCTTATCTTAACCTTATCAAGCCCCTTATGCTCAGCCCTGGACTTAAGCATAAAGGCCACGTTATACTCCTGGTTACCCACTGCCCTAAGGGCGTACACCCTGCAGGCTAATGACTGCTCTGGGCCACTCATTGAACCCCAATTAGGGCAATGGGTTATAAAACTTGCTTATCCTGGCTTACCTCATCTACGACCCAGCCCCCTTGTACTTAGTACCACTAGCACGAGCATTATGACCAGTATTATAACTATTGTCAGGATCACAATTAGGTTTAGTGGGTATGGTAGGCTAAAGTTTGCGCTGCTGGTTAGATACTGCTGGGCAACACTAAATAGAAAGGAGTAAACCCCAAGAACAGCCACTATTAGGGAACCGAGTTTCAAAATCACCATGTAGTTATCCCTAGTGGGCTTCTTGGACACCCTGAATATCCAAACCACCATACTTAACCAATTAATTATCCTCTTGCCCCAACTTTCGCTGCTCATTACATTTGAACCGCTAACAGTTGGATTATAAAGCCTTTTCTAGCCGCAATCACAGTATTAATTGCCTAAAGAACTCCATTTTGTTGAATGGCCTTAGATCATCGTAGTTTTGCCCCGTGCCCAGGAAATAAATGGGTCTCTTGAGTTCGTATAGGAAGGTCAAAATGGCACCGCCCTTTGGGTATGCATCAACCTTAGTGACTATTAAGCCATCAATCCTCACGTACTTACTATAGTACTTAGCAATGTCCAGCGCCTCATTGCCCAATAATGCGTCGGCGATGAATATGGATAAGTCCGGCTTACTAACCCTCTGTACCTTACTTAGTTCATTCATTAGGTTTACATCCGTGTGCATCCTACCAGCCGTATCTATCATCACGTAATCAATGCCCTTATTCTTGGCGTGGTTTATGGCATCGTAGGCAACAGCGGCTGGGTCGGAGCCATAACCATGCTTTATAACCCTAATACCAAGTCTGGCCGCGTGGCCCTCCAGCTGCTCGATGGCGCCAGCCCTATAGGTGTCCGCAGCGGCCCAAACAGCCGTGTAACCCCTCTTCATTAGTTGATGAGTTACCTTGGCTATAGTCGTGGTCTTCCCATAACCATTTGGCCCCAGGAACAAGAGGATAACTGGTTTCTTCACCTGGAGCTCCCTAGTTACCTCACTTATGAGATCCACATCTTGTATTTCACTGAATAGCTTATTCATGACCTCGAGGATGCCATTCCTTATCATTAACTCCTTATCACCGAACCTAGGCACCTTGAGTCCCCTTAGGTAGTTAATTATTGCGTCGCATATTGCCTCAGCCACGTCAACAGCCACATCAGACTCAACAAGTTGCATGAACAAATTATCACGAATCTCACTAAGCTTATCCTCACTTAACTCGGTGGTTGTTATTGAGTTTACTATGGTATTTGTAAATGACTTGAAGGCATTCCTCAACTTATCAAACATTTAAGGGCCACCCTTATTGACCAGTCTGTTGTTGCCTAATTGCCGTGCTTATGTACAGCAGGAAGTTATCAATGTCCGATATCTTCTTTGTTATATCCGCTGACTGGGCGTCAAGCTTTGATCTTAGGTCCTCAAGTTCCTTAATCCTATCATCAATATAGCCAATGGCGTGTGAAACATCCATTTCAATGACGAAGTTCGCCCCGACGCTAACCAATACCCTCTCGCCCTGGGTCAAGGAGGCCTTAATGAATACACCGCCGCCAACCCCAGCATACGTGTCTTGAACCTCACCCTTGCTCATTAGCGTCAACATGTCCTTGGCACTTTTCAATTCATTTATTGATTGCGTTATTAATGCCAGGTTCTGCCTAACAACATCGAGTAGAGAGGCCAATGAATTTCTCTCCTCAACGAGCCTCTCAATGTCCTCCCTGGTTATTACTATTCGCTGTGGTTGCTGTGACATTAAGCGCCTCACCACTTAACCAATGCCTCTATGGACATTAACTGAGAAACTTCATTATGCTTAACCTCGTCCTTACTTACCTCCCTAACGTCCTCGATCTTTATCATACTCCTCTTTAACTTATGCCTGCTCCCCAGGTCACTGTATGCCTTTTCAATAGCCTCATTGGGCTTGCTTGCCAGCAACTCAAGTGAAAATCTCTGCCACTGCATCCCAATCCTCATACGCCCCGTAACCCTGTAAATCATAACCGGCACGTGGAGCAAGTAGGCATGAAGTATTTAACCTTTTCCCAATATGTTTTTAAAGGAGTAATGCCCATACTTCAATAGGTGATTAAGCAATGGTTCTCACATGCGATGTTTGTGGCGCAGTAATAGAGGGCGAGCCTGTGATTGTTGAGATAGACGGCGCTGTGTTAACATTATGCCAGAAGTGCGCCCGTAAGTATACTGGCGTCAAGGGCGTTAAGGTGATCAAGGGCCCGGCGCAGATTCAATCACCTCAAAAGGCAGTGACCGTGACCAAGTATGAATCAAGGAGAGGCACCACGTATAGGGTTAATAAGCCGAAGATAAATGCTGACAGGTATGAGATTGTTGAGAATTACGCCGAGTTAATTAGGGACGCCAGGGAGAGCCTTGGTATGGGTAGGGACGTACTTGCCAAGGTAATTGGCGTTAAGGAGAGTATCCTAAAGAGAATTGAGGATGGGCAGTTAATACCGGATATTGAACTTGCAAGGAAACTCGAGAAGGCGCTCGGAATTAGTCTCCTGAGGGAGACCGAGGATGCGGGTACAGAGACCCAGAAGCCCGTTGGTAAGGCATTGACCCTAGGCGATGTAGTGACACTCCGCGAGAAAGACAAGAACAGACAATAAATGGTACTGATGGGGAAGACTTAAATCTTTACGTATTTTTAGGCAATCCGGAGTTGCGGTGGAATAGTTTTAAATAACGAATGCCACAAGTATCCCCAGTGGTTAATAAGGCTATATTGCTTATTGCCGATGACGTTGAGGAAAACAGGATTAGGGAATTCCAATTGCTCAGTGAGGCTGGTGGTTATGAGGTCATTGAAGCGATAATACAGAGGAGAAAACCGGATTCGCGTTATTACCTGGGTGTTGGTAAATTAAATGAGGTTGAATCAATCGTTAAGGCCTCAGTGCCTGACGCCGTGATTACATACCATCAATTAAACCCAATACAGTACGTGAACCTTGAACGCAGGTTAAGGACCAAGGTTATAGATAGGGTACTATTAATACTTGAGATTTTTGAGAAGAGGGCTGGTAGTAAAGAGGCTAAGCTCCAGATTGAGTTGACGAGACTTAGGCTTGAGATACCAAGGGTTAGGGAGATTATTAGGTTTGCAAAGATGGGCGAGCAGATTGGTTTTTACGGCGGCGGTGAATACGCAGTGGAAGCGTATTACAGGCACATGATTAGGAGGGCGTCTCACATAAGGAGGGAACTTGAGACCATTAGGAGAAGGAGAGAGATGCTAGTAACTAGGAGGAGGGACTATGGCTTACCCCAGGTGGCGCTCACAGGCTATACCTCAGCTGGTAAGACAACGCTGTTCAACAAGCTTGCCAGGGAGAATAAGTATGTAGATGGTAAGCCCTTTGCGACACTAGACACGTACTCAAGGCTCGTTAATTTTAATGGCGTTAACGCAATACTAACGGACACCATAGGGTTCATTGATGATTTACCACCATTACTCATTGAGTCCTTCTATGCAACAATCGCTGAGGTCCTCAATGCAGACCTCGTGCTCTTTATGATGGATATTAGTGACGAGTATCAGGAGTTCTCCAGGAAGTTCATGAGCTCCGTAGGGATATTCAGCGACCTTGGTATCTCGAAAAGCAAGATATTGCCTGTTCTCAATAAGATAGACCTAGCGAGTGAGCTCGATATTAAGGATAAGGTTGACCTTGTTAGGCGGGAGTTTAATGATTACGTAATGATATCCGCCAGGGCAGGCATTGGTATTAATGACCTAAAGGGTACCATACGAGGCATGCTGGAGCGACTGATCGTCAGTAATAGGTACAGAAATAGTAAGGAATAAATTCCTCCAGGGCAATCCATAATTAATGGTTGAGGACCTAGAGACATCATTATTCCTAGAGTATGCAAAGAGGAGGATATCCTTTGAGTATGATAATGAGGAAACCGGGGAATTGGCGGTTAAGATCCTCAGGACATTAATAGAGAGGAATGAGGCAATACCCGATGAGACGCTGGCTTTAATACTGGGAACAAGCGCCACGGAAATTAGGAGGATATTGCATGTAATGCATAAGACGGGCCTTGTGGGTCTAGCCAGGGAATCCGTGGATCAATACAGGTATGAGTATAAGTGGTTCCTTAACAAGGATTTTATTAGGAAATTCCTAAGTCAGCATATTAATAAAGTAACAACAAAGTTGATGCATAGGATAAATACCCTGAGTTCAACCACGCTTTATATATGCCCAACCTGCTTCAGGGGTTATACACTGGATGAGGCATATGAGTACGACTTTAGGTGCCCGAGGGATGATACTGAATTAATGCAGATCGATACACCATCAGAAATAGCCTTTCTAAGTAACATCATTAAAAATCTACGTGGAGAAGAAACGGAATAAAATCAATTACTAATTTTACTAATTTTCCAGACATTACTAGAACCAACTAGTACCTGCCTTTAGATAACACCCTGGCCGCCGTAATGAGCGGATGCCATACAGGGGCCGTCGGCGGTGAGTATGATAAATCAGCAAAGAAGAAATCATCAACAGTTGCGCCCTTACCGATAAGCGCTGCTGCGGCGTCTATATAACCGGCAACAATCCTATCGGGACCAACAATCTGAACACCAAGTATCCTACCGCTCGTCTCATCCATCGTCATCTTAATACTAACCTGAACACCACCTGGGTAGTAATGAGCCGTTGTTCTAGCCTTAATACTTGCGGACACGGGCTTGAGACCTTCCTCCCTGGCCTGCCTCTCAGTGAGCCCAGTCCTCGCTACGTAGAGATCGAAGACCTTCGTTATTGCTGTGCCCAATACACCAGGGAACTTCAGGAACTTACCCTTAATAGCGTTGGCGCCTGCCACCTGCCCCATTTTATTAGCCGGTGGCGCCAGGGCAACGTACATCCTCCTCCCAGTAATTAGGCTCCAGGTCTCAGCAACGTCACCCGCAGCATACACATTTGGTACAGAGGTCTCCATGTATTCATTAACCCAAACAGCCTTGGTCTCACCGAGCCTAGCCCCGGCCTTAACCGCAAGATCCACGTCTGGCCTAACGCCGACACCCATCACGACTTTATCAACTTCATACTCACCCTTCTCAGTCACAACCTTATTCACGGATCCATTAACACCCCTGAAGCCAACAACCTTCTCACCAAGGTGAAGCTCAACACCATTCTTAATGAGCTCATCATGTATTAGCTTAGCCATATCCTCATCAAACGTTGTTGGTAATACGTGGGTCATCATTTCAAAGAGAAGCACCTTCTTACCAAGGTTCCTGAGTGCCTCGGCAACCTCAAGGCCTATGTAACCACCGCCAACCACCGCAATAGTGCCTGCCCTCTCAACCTCCTCCCTTAGCCTGGTCGCCTCATGCGGAAGCCTAAGTGTTAATATGCCATTTAGGTCATTACCCTCGACAGGGAGCGTTATTGGCCTTGCTCCAGTGGCTATTATCAATACGTCCCACTGATACTTAACAACATTATTACCCTCCCTCGCATACACCACTTGGTTCTTGGAATCAATGTCAAAGGCCTCCGTGTTGATCTTAACGGTTATCCTTCTCTCCTTGGCGAATTCCTCCGGAGTATATATCGCGAGGTCCTGCGCCTCCTTAACAATGCCGCCCAGGTAATACGGTATCCCGCACGGTGCATGACTTATGAATAAACCCTTGTCAAGCATTACGATTTCGGCCTCAGGGTCAAGTCTTCTAGCCCTAGCAGCCGCCGACGCACCGGCAGCTCCACCACCAACAATCACAACACGTTTACCCATATATTCACCCAAGACTCCTATGGCTTAATTAGCTTTTCCGTTGTCTTACATTACTCACAACTACCATCAAGCCTTCCCAATAGCTCATCAATTATTTTCCTGGCAGTCAACAAGTGTCGTCTCTTGATGGGGTACTGAATTACAAGCCTATTGTCAGTACTCGCACCACTTGCATAACCATACCTAATGCACTCGGCCACGTAACTACTTACACGTGGCGCCAGTGTCCATGCTATTAATTCATGGATAATACCATAATCAACCACGCTAGGTATCCTCTTAGTCATTTCCATAAACGTCGACGTGATCAGGCATTGACTATCTAGTAGATAATGAAGGAATTCATGAACCACGGTATCAATGATATCACTAATATCGTTTACCGTGAGATCCCCTCTAGAGACTATATCTGTTATCCTGAGCAGGTCCCAGATTGATAGTGCGATCACCTCGTTTTCATTAATTATAAGGACCTTGCCATAAATCGTTGGGTTATGGACAAGTAACACCCTAGGAACACCAATATTAAATACCCTACCCAGTATTGACAAGGTCCTCGCCACTAGTTGGAAATAGGCATTAGCATTGTTCCTTGCTGTAATTATTCTTTCATCAACATAATATTCACAATCATGGTGGCACATTATCATTAACTCAGCCATTAATGATGGGCTTGCGCTTACGGTTATGACATAAGTGCGTTCATGACCCTCCCTAGTGATGTCCAGGGTTACGTACTTATCAACATCGTAATCCTTCATAAGCGCCTCCTCAGTATCCCTGGCTATTACGGCGTATTCCTCATCACTTGGCATAAACCTAGGGTAACCTGAACCTAGCAAATTGAGAATTATGTCGAGAGTCAGTAATGCAACCCTTAACTTGACACGTTGCCTATTGAATAATAGTGCTAGTGCATTTATCAATCCCAGGTTTACCGTGGACTCACCGCGAAGTCTCCCACCATAACTCCACGAATGACTGGACAACATGGCACTTTATCCCTAAGTGATAATACTTTATTTACCCATAATTTAAATGATCCTCCATATTGCATTAATTATTTGCTGCGCAATATTCTAAAAATCAACCAGTATGATCGGTGCGTGCCATTACCAATAATACCTGGAGTTAAGCCTCCCTGGATCACTGAATCCGGTGGCGTTGCCTCTGAGCACCCCGTTGCAAGCAAGTTAGGTGTTGATGTACTTAGTCTCGGTGGTAATGCCATCGACGCAACAATAACAACGTCCCTTGCACTAGCCCTCACACAGCCGCACCTGGGTGGTCTCGGCGGAGATTTCTTCGCCATGATATACACGGCGAGGGAGGGGAGGGTTTACTTCCTAAACGCCAGTGGGTGGGCGCCTAAGGGATTGAGTAGGGAGTTGCTGAGACAGAGGGGGTTGAACGCAGTTCCATTAAGAGGCCCATTATCGCCGGTGGTCCCTGGATTACTGGCAGGTTTGCATGCATTGTGGAAGCGATTTGGCTCAAATGAATGGAGGTCTCTCGTGAAACCCGTAGTTGACGCCGCAAGGGGTGGGTTTCCAGTGGGTCCCAGCTTTGTAAAGGCGATTGAATTGGTAAAGAACGAGGTGGCTAATGACAGCGATTTCAAGACCGTGTACCCGATTAACGCTAAGCCCTGGGATCTAATTAGAATTGAACCGTTGATTAAAACCCTAGAATTAATAATGGAACACGGCCCTGACGTACTATACAGGGGTGAGGTTGGTGAAGCTCTTGTGAATTACGTGCAGTCTAGGAGTGGGGTTATGGAGATGAGTGATTTAATGGAGTATGAGCCTGAGTGGCGTGACCCATTGAGTATTGATTATAAGGGATTAACCATATACGAATCACCACCGAACACGCAGGGAGTGACCACACTAATGATCCTAAAGCTACTTGAGTATATTAGGGATACCGGGGATCCCTGGTCGCGTAGGAGAATAGAAACCTACCTAGGTGCCTACAGGGTTGCCTATGAGCTTAGGGATAGGTACGTTGGTGATCCTAGGTTCATTGACGCACCAATAAATAAATTACTTGACCCGGACTTTTTATTGTCGGAATTTAAGTCACGTTATGGTAATAGGCAATTGGGTGCTTCTGGTGATACCACGTATTTCGTGATTGTTGATAAGGAGGGTAACGTAGTAAGCGCGATCCAAAGTCTGTATCAGCATTTCGGCTCATTGGTTACCGAGCCAAGGTATGGGATTACATTAAACGATAGGGCATCTGACTTCTCAATGGATGGGCCGAACGCATTGATGCCGAGGAAGAGACCTCTCCATACGTTGAGTGCGGTAATAATAACGAAGGATGGAGAACCAAGGTACGCCTTGGGAACCTCAGGGGCCCACTTCAGGCCTCAGCAGCATACGTTATTCATAACGAATATAATTGATTACGGACTAAGCCCTGTGGAGGCTATTGATGCGCCCAGGTTCCTGTGGGATAGAAAGTCACTAACCATTGAGGAGGGCTATGAAGTAACAGGCCTAACTGAACCGCACCAGGTAATTAAGTACCCGGGCAGAACAGGGGTGGCAAGTATAGCTGCGTTCCTTAATGGTGGCAGGAAACTACTGTATGCCGACATAAGAGGCGATGGGCTAGCTCTTGGTCAGTAGTTTTATGGTATTAAATAATTGATTAGGTTAATGGTTGTGGTCTGGGAAATTCTTATAAATAGGATGCCTATCCTATCACCGTATGGTAAGGGGCATTTCGAAGACGTTAATCGTGGGGATTACCATAGTTATTGCCATAGCCATAATCGCGATATACTACACCATTCAGTCAAACATCGCTGGGCAAGGCATAAAGAATACTGGCATTGAATACCCAGTTACCGTGACTGATTATCTAGGTCGTAACATTACCATATACTCCCAACCAACTACCCTGGGCATTATAGCTCCCGACTGCGCACAAATAATATACACGCTCGGCTTTGGAAATAGGGTTGTACTGATTGACGTATATTCTGAGCAATTACTTCATTACCTAAATGTTACGGTTCCAGGTAATATTACCACGATTAGTTCAATATATGAATCGATACCAATAGAGACAATAATAACGGCACACCCATCATTACTATGCGTGGACGCCGGTTTTCAGCCGCAGTTGGAACAGGACACTAATGAATTAAGTGCGGCCGATATTACATTAATATTCATAGGTGGTACAGCTAATACCAACATAACTGGTATTGAGAATGATGTAATGCTCATGGCTAAGGCACTTGGTGTTCCGAAGAGGGGTGAAGAGATAATTAATAACATGAGCGGCGTCATTAATTACGTAAGAAGTAAGGTTTTAAGTGGGCCCAGGGTAACCGTGGCCTACATATCGTGGTACAACCCAATCTATGCCGCTGGGAACTCCTCATTCGTTGGTTACTACATTGCGATAGCCGGCGGTTACGACCCATTCAGCGGTATGTATCCCACAGTTAGTTCAAGTCAATTACTCACCGCTAACCCTGATTATATAATTGCCGATAACTTCATGGGTAACTACACGGCAACCCTCCAGGCAATACTCTCAATCCCCGGAATAAACAGTACAAATGCCGCTATGGAGAACCACATATACATACTTGGGAATTTTGCCGAGAGCCTCATTGAGGAGCCAGGCCCATTATCGGTTTACGGCGCCCTACTTCTTGCCATGATACTTCACCCGAGTGCATTCGGCCTTAATTCAACGGCTATACCGCATTACATAAGCGCCCAGTGGGTTAATCAATACGTTAGGCCCAACCTAAATATCACGTTGAATAATGGGTGATCATCACGGTTAATAACTTAATTGTAAAATTCCTTTGGTTATTCATACCACTATTATTAATAGGTATCATTCTAAATCTCTTCATTGGTGAAGTGGTAATACCATTGGGGGCTTTATTCGATCTTACAGAGACGTATAGGATCATAATAATAGATATTAGGTTGCCGGAGATCCTAGCCTGTATAGTGGTTGGTGCCAATTTGGCGATTGCTGGTGCTGTGATGCAGGCAGTGTTTAGGAACCCACTTGCCGAGCCCTACATAACTGGCACCGCATCTGGGGCATTATTTGGCGCAATACTGGGCTTGCTAATGTATACGTTGTTTAGGGTTGAGGTATCATCGCCGATAATACTAATGCCAATACTATCATTTCTAGGTGCAATGCTTGCCATCGCAATAGTCGTAACCTTCAGCAGGGGTAATTGGTTATCCCTTATTTTAGCCGGTATTGCTGTTTCAATACTATTCTCGTCAATAGTCATGATACTGGACACGTACTTATTGACAATAATCCCAACATTACCTGCCATTGTTTACCTACTGTTTGGCACCATAAGTGGCATTAATTGGAGCGATGATGTCGTGATGTTGAGCGTGAGCCTACCAGTCCTTGCGTACATTGTTATCAGTAGTCGTGAGATTAACCTGTTAATGATTAGTGATGAGGTTGCCCAGGCTGGTGGTATTAGCCCTAGGTCATTTAGGAACCTGTTAATTGTACTGACTGGGTTATTAACTGCGGTGACTGTTTCATTTACGGGCATCATAGGTTTCATCGGCCTTGTAACACCTCACCTAACTCGCCTATTGATATCGAGTTCCGATAATTCAAGAGTTATGCCGCTATCAATGATGTCAGGCTCCACAATAATGCTCTACGCAAATGTCGTTAGTAAGGTCCTGGTTTCTGGCGTTATTATGCCAATAACGGCTATAACAAGTCTCTTTGGGGTTCCCGTATTACTAGTGCTGCTTAGGGGTGGTCGCGGTGAGTAATTACGTTGTTAGGTTTGTGAATGCCAGGATTGGTTATGATGAACCAGTAATTAAGGACATTACATTAAGCATACCAAGGCCGAGTTTAACTACGATACTTGGCCCCAATGGGTCTGGGAAAACCACGCTGCTTAGGGCGATAATAAAGTATGCTAAGGTCTTTGGTGGTTATGCGTATATCGATGGTAGGGAAATTAGTGAATTATCCATTGGGGATCTACCGAAGTATGTATCTTACTCACCAGCAGAGATTTATTCGCAAATGGCGTTAACGGTTCTTGATGTAGTCATGAGTTCACGAAATAGTGGTGGTTGGGTGAGCAGGGACGAGGCGATCGCCACCCTTAGATACCTAGGTGTGGGTAATATTGTTGGTAAGAGGTTTGATGAATTAAGTACTGGCCAGAAGAGACTTACCTTAATAGCTAGGGCATTGTCATCAAAGGCGCCATTACTACTACTTGATGAACCAACCTCTAACCTAGACCTCGGTAATAAGTACAGGGTTATCCTGATCCTAAGGAGAGTTGTTAGCGATCGGGGAATCACGGTAATAGCCACTGGGCATGATATTGACCTGGCGCTGGCCAGTGACTGGGTTGTGGCTATAAGGGATGGGGAGGTAATGGCCATGGGCGCCCCAGGGGATATAATTAATAGCAAGGTTTTGAGTGAGTTGTATGGAATTGACGTGGAGGTTCTTGAGGTAAATGGATATAGGCTCATTCATGTACGTAATGACAGGTAATTACTCCTTTCTTATTAATACCTATTTATCTTATTTTGACATACTAAGAAAAATTTATTTAATGTGAACCTACATAACCATCGCTATGTTTGGATGGGGCGGACGCGTATTAAGGATTGATCTTTCCAAAAGGAGGTTTATTGTACAATCACTGGACCCATCACTTGCACAGAATTACATTGGTGGTAGGGGCTTTGCAGCGAAAACCCTATGGGATGAATTACCGCCAGGTGTCGATCCATTAAGTCCACTTAATAAGTTGATCCTGGCTGTTGGCCCACTGACGGCATTACCAATACCCAATAGTGGTAAGTTACTCGTAGCCTCTAAAAGCCCGTTGACGGGTGGTTATGGAGATGGCAATATCGGTACGTGGCTGGCAGTTCATATGAGGAGGGCAGGTATTGATATGATGATAATTGAGGGCAAGGCAGAGAAACCAACATACCTATACATTGAGAATAAGGGTGATGAGTTCAGGGTTGATTTTAATAATGCGGAGGACTTGTGGGGGCTTGATACCTTCACTACCGAGGACAAGTTGAAGACTATGCATGGCAGTGACGTTGGCATGGTCCTCATAGGCCCTGCCGGCGAGAGACTCGTGAGGTTTGCAACGATTGTTGCCCAGAAGGGGCGCAGTGGCGGTAGGCCTGGCATGGGCGCAGTCATGGGCAGTAAGAACCTGAAGGCCATTATCATGAGGGGTCAAGGTGACGTTAAGGTTGCCGACCCAATGCTTAGGAAGATGGGCGTCGACGCCATAGTGGCAACGAAGTCTAAGCCGAACTACCCATTCTGGATGAGGCAAGGGACAACGTCGACGGTAGAATGGGCTCAGGAAGCCAGCGTATTACCCACGTATAATTACACCGAAGGCCAATTCGACGATTATGAAAAAATTGGCGGCTTCTCAGTTGAGAAGAATAAGGTCATGACAAGGTCATGTCCACAATGCGTTATGGCCTGCGGCCACGTGGTTAAGGACACCGAGAACGAACCCGCTGAGTTGGATTATGAGAATATAGCAATGCTTGGCAGCAACCTCGGTATTGGCGATCTAGCAAAGGTGGCTCACCTCAATAGGATCGCGGATATGATGGGCATGGACACAATAAGCCTTGGCTCCACCCTAGGTTTCGCAATGGAGGCTTCGGAGAGGGGCCTCCTTAAGGAGGGGATCGAGTGGGGTGATTATAAGAGGGCTGTTGAAGTTGCTACGGACATAGCACTACAAAGAACTGAACTGGGTAAATTGCTTGGTAAGGGCGTTAGGGCTGCATCAATGGTGTTGGGGCCCGAGGCCACTGAATTCGCGATGCATGTTAAGGGTCTTGAGATAAGTGCGTATGATTGTCACGCGGCGCCCGGCATGGCTTTGGCATTCTCCACGAGTCCCATCGGGGCCCATCACAAGGATGCTTGGTTAATATCCTGGGAGGTTCAGAGGGGTAGGTTTGATTATACCAGGGAGAAGGCGGAGAAGCTTGTGGAGATGCAGAACATTAGGGGTGGGTTGTTCGAGACAATAGTGACGTGTAGGTTCCCATGGGTAGAGGTCGGTCTCGAGCTAGATTGGTACTTCCGCTTATTTAGGGCTGCCACGGGCATGGATATGAACATGGAAACCCTAAGCACGATAAGCAATAGAATCTACACATTGATTAGGGCGTTCTGGGTTAGGGAGTACGGCCATTGGGATAGGGCCTATGACACCCCGCCACAAAAGTGGTTCAAGAGACCACTGAGCAGGGGACCACTTAGGGGTGCAAAGCTTGACTACGATGGTTACCAAAGATTACTTAATTGGTACTATGAATTGAGGGGCTGGGATGAAAGGGGTATTCCGAGGAAGGAAACCCTGATAAGATTGGGGCTTAATTTTGTTATTCCGCAATTGGGATCTAAGGTTAATCTTAATTAAACTTATATAAATATAGTTTTATAATACATACTTGATTAGTAATGAGCGATAGTTGTCGTTTACCGTTATTTGCAGACTGCAGGGAAGTTGATGATTCGATTAAATGCCCTGGCGACAGCGGTTATAGCGTAATACCGCTATTTGGCAAGAGGGTTAGGGTACGTAAGGACTCAGCACCAATAAGGCTTATGGGATGCTTGGACGAACTCTCAAACATAGCTAATAACGCTAGGCTTAACTTCAGTGGTAATGCCGTGGGTGAATTGGCCTCGATAGTGATGGCACTGGCAATGCAATTGAATGCCTACCTGGTTCAGGGCAGCGATGATAGGTTAAACAAGGTGAGGAGTATTGAGGATCTATTGATGGATAGGATCATGGATCTATGCCGAGGATTTAAGGGGCCACTTGGTTGGGTGATTGCGACGACCCCCGAGCTCCAGATCCTCGACACACTAAGGGTCAAATTAAGGGAGTGCGGTAGGATCGCGTCCTCAATGCTTGAGGAGTATTCATTATCGGTAAATGTTATCAGCGTCATGAATCATGCCGATAAGCTGGTGGCCCAGGCAATGTATTGCCTGGGTGGTAAGGTGTTTAGGTCCGTGGACGATGCTGTGAACTACCTGCTGGGTAGTACAACAAATGAGAACAGATTTATTAGCAAATAATTATTTGTAAATTATTAATGGGAAACACGGAGAAAATTAAGGAAAAGTACGACGAGTGGGTTAGAGAATTCCTATTGCCTACACTTAAGAAGATACCTGAGTGGAGAAAGTTTGCCACATTATTTGGCATTGACATAAAGCCCCTCTATACACCGCTCGATGTTAGGGACGATTACCTGAGTACACTTGGCTTCCCCGGCGAATACCCATTTACCAGAGGCATATACCCTAGTATGTATAGATCGAGGCTATGGACGTTTAGGGAGTACTCAGGTTTTGGCTCGCCTGAGGACACCAATAGGAGGTACAAGTTCCTCATTTCCCAGGGACAGACAGGCTTAAGTGTCGCCTTCGACTTACCAACGCAGTTAGGTCTTGACCCTGATCATGAACTTGCATACCCTGAAGTTGGTAAAGTGGGTGTATCAATACCCGAGGTCGCCTCAATGTCAATACTTTTCGACAATATCGACATCAGAAAAATAACAACCTCATTCACAATAAATGCGACAGCAGCCGAGATACTGGCTATGTACATAACGGTCGCCGAGAGTAGAGGTATTGATAAGGCTGTGCTTGATGGCACTATTCAAAACGACATACTCAAGGAATTCATAGCCAGGAACCTATACATATACCCACCACTGCACTCAATGAGATATACAACGGACATAATAGCATACACATCAAAGAACCTACCCAAGTGGCACCCAATAAGCATCAGTGGTTATCACTTCAGGGAGGCCGGCGCCACGGCTGTCCAGGAACTGGCCTTCACACTGGCCGACGCCATTGAGTACACCAATTGGGTCATAAATAGGTGGAAAATGAACGTTGACGACTTTGCGTCAGGCCTATCCTTCTTCTTCGCAGCAACCACGAACCTCTTTGAGGAGGTTGCCAAGTTCAGGGCAGCCCGTAGGTTATATGCAAGGATAATGAGGGAACGATTTGGCGCCAATAAGTCGGAGTCCATGAAAATGAAGTTCCATGTACAGACATCCGGAGCTGCATTGACCGCCCAGCAACCTGAGGTTAATATTATTAGGACTACGATACAGGCATTGGCCGCTGTACTAGGTGGTGCCCAATCACTTCATGTTAATGCCTATGACGAAGCACTTGCGTTGCCTACGGAGAAGTCGGTTAAGCTAGCACTGAGAGTTCAACAAGTGATAGCCTATGAGAGTGGTGTTATTGACTCGATAGATCCATTGGGTGGTTCGTACTACATTGAGTGGCTTACGGACATCATTGAGGAGGAAACCATGAAGATCATTGATTATGTGGATAGGCTTGGCGGCATGACGAAGGCTGTGGAAATCGGTTATCCACAGAGGGCCATTGCTGAATCTGCATATCAGTACCAAAGAATGGTCGAGGAGGGTAAGATTAGTATTATTGGGGTTAATATGTTTAGGGAAGAGCGGGAGCCCAATATTGAGCTTCATAGGGTTGACCCAGTATCTAGGGAGAGGAGTATTAGGCGTGTTAGGGAGGTTAGGGAGAACCGTGATAGGGAGGCTTGGGAAAGGGCAATCAGGGAGTTGAGGAGAACGGCTGATGGGGAGAACGAGAACGTATTTCCATACATACTAAACGCCATTAGGGCTAGGGCTACCATTGGTGAGGTATCGGGGGTGCTACGTGATGTTTGGGGCGAGTATAGGCCTCCAAGTATTTACTGAGGAAAGATTTATAGAACATGATAACGCAACTAATAATGCATATGCCTAAGCCTAAGATCATTATTGCTAAACTTGGCCTTGACGGCCATGACAGAGGCGCTAAGGTGATTGCTAGGGCATTGGCTGAGGCTGGCTTTGAGGTTGTTTACACGGGTATTCGGCAGACGCCCAGCCAGGTTATTGAGACGGCAATTCAGGAGGACGCTAAGTTAATTGGCGTCAGTATATTGTCGGGTTCTCACATGGAGCTTGTAGGTGAGTTAATGAAGATCATGAGGGAAAGGGGCGTGAATATTCCAGTGCTTGTTGGTGGTATAATACCTCCTGAGGATAGGGATGCCTTGCTGAAGATGGGTGTTGCCGCTGTGTATGGGCCTGGTACACCGCTTAGGGAAATAATTGATATCGTAAAGAAACTTGTGGGTGCTTCCTGATGGATTTAGGGGACTTACTGAAGAGGGCCCGGAGTTGGGATAAACTCGCCATTGCTAAGTTAATAACTCTCGCTGAGGAGGGCATTGAGTTGCCATTGGAGAATCAACGTAGAAGCCACGTAATTGGCGTAACTGGTCCTCCAGGTGCAGGTAAGAGTACATTAATATACTCAATGGCTCGGAAAATACCACAGGACAGGAGAATAGCCATCCTCACCATTGATCCCTCTAGTCCATTCACCGGCGGTTCATTTATGGGTAATAGGATTAGGATGCAGGAACTCACCTCCAGGCCCAACATATACATTAGGAGTATGGCCACGAGGGGTATCCGCGGAGGACTTAACTACGCAACAATAGCCGCAATAAACGTACTTGAGTACGCCGGTGCTGATTATATATTCCTTGAGACCGTTGGGGCTGGTCAATCGGATACTGATGTTAAGTATGTTGCCGATACAATACTTGTCCTGGTGCCGCCACTCTCTGGTGATGAGATCCAGGCACTTAAGAGTGGGCTTATGGAAATCGGTGATATCTATGTAGTCTCCAAATCCGATAATCAAGTTGCCGAATCTACGTATAGGGACTTGATGGCCATGATTGATATGGTGAAGGAGATAAAGAGTGATTCCTGGAAACCCATCGTGGTTAGGGTGTCCGGTCTGTATGGTTATGGTGTTGATGATTTAATTAAGGTAATTGACGATAGGTTTAGGGAGTTAATGAATAATGGTAAACTGAATGAGATGCTAATCAGCAGGAGGGTGCTTGAGATGAGGCTTTACGCCTATGACTTACTTGAGAAAAGTCTCAGCGAGAGAAGGGATTTGGAGAAGGAGGTTGTGAATGGTAGGTTATCACCACAGGAGGCTGCAAGGAGACTACTTAATGCCGGCAAGCCGAGACTTGATCATGTGGCCATCGCCGTTAAGAACCTCGATAGCGCCGTCGAGAAATTCAGGAGATTGGGACTTAGGGTTAGTGAACCAATGATTGTTGAAGAGCAAGGTGTTAAGATCGCAATGGTGTGGCTTGGTAATACAAGGATTGAGTTACTTGAGCCGCTTAATCCCGGATCTACCGTGGCTAGGTTCTTGGAAAGCAGAGGTGAGGGTATTCACCATATTGCCCTTGAGGTTGATGACCTCGATGAATTCATTAAGACCGCTAAAGGCTCTGGCTTAGTAATCATTGGTGGACCAAGTAAGGGCGCTGAGGGTGTTGTTGTATTCATACACCCCAAGAGCCTAAATGGCGTCCTCCTCGAATTGGTAAAGCGCCAGGTACTTAATGAGTGATCTTTAAATAATGCTGAGTACAGGGTTGAGCTTGCGTGAAGAGTAGATCGTTTGAGCATGGATACTCAATGATATTTAGGGGAGGGAGCCTTACAAGGTATTCATTGTTACTTGCAATAATAGTAATTCCATACTTAATGAGCCTATATGCCCATGAACCAATCATTACCTACCTCAAGGCACTCGTTATATACAGTATTATGTTTCTGGCGGTCCTAGTAACCCTTAGGGCAATGATATATACTCAATCATATAAAGGCTTTGGTACTACGTTGTCATTATTCAATACATCGCTTGTGGTATTCATTGATCTACTAATTACCCTGGTTACCCATAAATTCATAGTGGGTTTCGGTGCGTTATCGTTTGTTCTCCCGTTAAGTGCAATGATAATGGTATTAAGGGGCCTTGAGCACAATGGTAGTTCCATGAAGAAATACATTATCTACCCACTGTATACTTTACCAAGTGTCCTAGTTACTCAGGCCTTTTCATACCTATTGATTGGCACCGTGAGTCTCATAAAGTACGCCATTTTGGACTCCGTGTTTTACGTTTTTTCATTTCTATTTATTTATTACGTGATTTTTAAGTTCGAGGCCTCATATGGTGGTGTGAACATTCTTAAACTATTTAGTTCATATCTCTATGCATCGCTCTTTGAATACTCCGAACCATTTGAGAGGGAGTTAAGTAGGAACGCCGTGGTTAGGGATACTAAGGTACACCTATTTGTGCTAAGCGATGGCGGTGGCGCAGGCGTGGTTACAATACCTGAGTTACATGCAGGCCCCATAGCTAAGGTTGGCGGCGGTTACTTAATAAGTGACCTTGTTAATGAATTGAGTCGCTATGTGAAGCCCATTGTCTATCTGCACGGCATTGGTAGTCATGAACTAGACCCAGCTACGAGGGTTGATGTACGTAAGGTGGTTAGGGCTGTTACCCTCAAGGTTAAGGAGACACTGGGTAATGAGACCGCGGATGGTGAGTGTATTGGTAGGTTGCCTGTTCAGTTACATAGTCGTAACTTCAGGATAACGCATGTACCGCTGTGCGATAAGTCCCTAGTGATCGTTAGCAGGCTTGTTAAATCGAGTGACGATATTCCACTTAGGATTTATGAAGAATTGAAGAGAAGAACTAAACTTGACTGGAATAACATTATACTAATTGATGCGCAGAATTATTACTCTGATGACAATACTTGGAATGAGGATGATATAAACGAACTCGCCTCATTACTAAGCAAAATTGGGGAATTGGAACAACAGAGACTTGAGATGAAGATGTGCCTCATTCACACACCTAAGTATGCCTTTGGACCAATACAGTTTGAGATCGGAGACAATGGCTTGATAACGTGGGGACTAGAGGTAAATGAAAAGAGAGTGCTTCTGGTTGTTTTTGATGGTAATAACTTAAGAAGGGAGTTAGCCGACGCCATAATTAATGAATTTAGGAATTACTTTGACATTGTTGAAGTTTTAACAACCGATAATCACCAGTATACGGGTATTGCCAGGTTCACGAGAAATAGGGGTTACAAGGTTGTTGGTGATTCGATCAATCATGATTTAATAATGAGACATATAAGGAGGAATGTTAAGCAGTGCCTGGACGACATGAGGACGATGCGTGTTAAGTATTACCCGGTTGTTGTTCAGGGTATTCGTTTAATTGGTGATTCCTTTAATGATATGGTGAGGGCCGCTGAGTTGGGCATGATTGATTGGAAGAAGCACTTCACCGTCTTGATGGTACTACCCATACTTACCATGATCGCCCTTGGGATTGCGCTCGGTATTCTTTAATGCTTAATAAATACAAAAGGTTTAATAGAGAGGGCTACGTATTTGTCCTGGAAGGGATATGGGTTCCGAAGACCTAAAAAGGCAGGCAATTAGAGCTCACATAGCTGGATTAATAACTAGGTTGGAGAATTGGGTTAAGGACCAGAGGAAGTTCATGGATGAGCTGCAGAAGTATGGCGACTACATAGTTAGCCAAGATAGATTATCACTACTGCTTTCCTCGCAGGCAATGCTTTACTACATAGAGAGGGCACTTAAGGACTTTGAGTCCTGGCTGAATAACCCGATGATAACCTCAATAATGCCCATAGAAATGCTAAAGGAGTTGGAGGAGAGACTTAGGGATATAGCCATAGAGTTCGTTAGGCTCGATATAGACCACACGAGCAGGTACGTGGACATACTCAAGAAGATGGAGAATGAGAACGAAATCCCAGACATACTAAGGCTTTATATTGAACAAAGGGGTATTGCGCAGCAGAGGGGGCAACAGGGAGAACAAGGGGAAGTACCTAGGTTTATGTGAACGTTCCTTAAAGTTTACTTAACTCCTTATTTTGTACTGATTTCGTTTAAATAATCTCTTATTATTTGTATGGCATCATTACCAAACATCTTAATTATTAAACCAATATGCTCCTTGATTATTTCGCTCTTAACGTCATAAGGTATTGAGAGCTCATAGACAAACTGCCTGACATTATTAATAATCTTCTCACGCTTATTAATGAACCCCCTCGTGTATAACCTACTTAATACTGTTAAAACCGTAGTATACGCAGTCTTCTTACCCCTCTTTGTCAATTCCTCCCATATCATCATTGCAGTGGCCTCCTTAAGTTCATTAAGTATCCCAATTACCTCAGCCTCGAGCGGTCCAATCATCAATAGTAGCCTTCTTTTGCGTTCATTTTGCACCATCATGCGAATTACGCGCGTAGTTTTATAAACCTAACACACAGGTCTAAAACTTACCAACTCTAATATCTAGCCTAACCTTATACACATATGGAGCATAATCCCTAACAATCCTTCTACCGAGGATGAGACAATCATATCCCAACTCCCTGCAGTAGCTCATGGCTATTGCCTCGGCATCGCCGTAAGGGTTCTCCTCAGTGCCAAGGTGGTAGAAATGCACAATACCGCCATTCTTGACACACATCAGTGACTGCCCTAGGAATTTGTGGGCACCCAACGGTAATGTAAGTATTACCCTATCCACCCCGCAGAAAAGTTGCATCAACCTAGCCGCGTCCCCAAGAAGGGGTAACACCTTGCCCTCCAGCTTATTCAGCTTGATGTTATCAAGCATGTAGTAATAGGCATACTCATTCAATTCGATCGCAATTACCAACCTAGTAAAGGGCTGTTTCCTCAATATGGCGACTGCGTACGGACCAACACCTGCAAATGGGTATAGAATGACCTCGCCGGGCATTACTTGCCTGGCAATATCCTCCCTATCACCCTGATCCCTGGAAGAGAAATAGGTCTTTGTTGGATCAACCTTGATCAGGTAATTACCCTCCCTATGAATAACCTCGGTTGGCCCAGGGACCAAGACCTCAAACCTATAAAGCCTAAACTCGCCCTCCCTTGCCCCAACCTTCCTAAGCACCGTTTTAACATGCTTATTCAACTTGATTATTGCTTCACCAATAATCAGCTTGTAATCCTCGAGCTCCGGCGGTATCTCTATTATTGCCACAGCGCCTGACCTGGAACCAACTATGTCAAAACTCCTCGGTATTTTATCCCAGAGTTCCCTGGGAATCAAGGGCTTAATTAACTCCTTAAGCGTTGGCATTATATCAATCATGGTTAATTCCGGGATTCTATTAAATTAACTACTGACCTCATTCTGCCCTGAAGGGCTAGACTTGCCGTTTGTTTTGTCATCTTCGTTTTCGTATTTCCCGTGTAGAATAAAAATTAATAAGCACTGTGGAAATCTGTAAATCGATGAGCAAGATCATTGAATCAATGCCGGGCATTGTTTCATACAGTACCGTTAAGGAAGTCAAGGGACCATTAATTGTTATTGAGAAGACCAGGGGAGTTGCCTATAACGAGATTGGTGAAGTCATGGGCCCAGATGGAGAGCCTAGGATGGTTCAGGTGGTCGAGGTTGGAGATAATTACGCTGTGGCTCAAGTTCTCACTGGCACGCTTGGTTTACCTGCCAAGGGTAGTACCGTAAGGTTCTATGGAAGGACACTCAACATACCTGTCACTGAGGATCTGTTGGGTAGGGTACTTGATGGCAAGGGACAGCCGAGGGATGGACTACCGCTACCTCCTGCCGAGGAGTACCTGGACATAAATGGCGAACCCCTTAACCCATACGCAAGGGAATACCCAGAGGAACCAATAGAGACTGGTGTTAGTGTGATCGATGGGTTAAACACAATGGTTAGAGGGCAGAAACTACCAATATTTAGTGGCACTGGTTTGCCGCATAATATGTTAGCTGCTCAGGTAGCTAGGCAAGCAACGGTTAGGGGCCATGAGGAGGAGTTTGCAATAATATTCGCCGCAATGGGTTTGAAGTCCGAGGAGGCCCTGTTCTTCCTGAACGAGTTCAGGAGGACCGGAGCATTGAGGAGGCTCGTAATGGTCCTAAACCTAGCCAGTGACCCGATCGCTGAGAGGATACTGACACCTAGGACTGCCCTTACGATTGCCGAGTACCTGGCTTGGTATAGGGATTACCACGTACTGGTGATTCTTACGGATATGACGAATTACGCAGAGGCCCTTAGGGAATTATCATCATCAAAGGGTGAGCTACCAGGTAGGCGTGGTTACCCAGGTTACATGTACACGGACTTCGCAACAATCTATGAGAGGACTGGCAGGGCTAAGGGTAAGAAGGGCAGTATCACGCAGTTTCCAATACTAACAATGCCTCACGATGACATAACGCACCCAATACCTGACTTAACGGGTTACATAACCGAGGGCCAGTTAGTCCTAAGTAGGGCCCTGTGGGGTAAGGGTATTTACCCGCCTTTTGATGTGATCATGAGCCTCTCAAGGCTTATGAAGGATGCGGTTGGTGAGGGCAAGACGAGGGATGATCATAAGTACGTTGCTAATCAATTAATTGCTGCATACTCGAGGTCACTGGATGTTAGGAATTTGGCGTTGCTCGTTGGTGAGGCTAACCTGAGTTGGCGTGAGAGGAGGTACCTTAGGTTCGCTGAGCAGTTTGAACGTAAGTTCGTTAACCAGGGTTATTATGAGAGAAGGACCTTTGAGCAAACGCTTGATATTGCTTGGGATGTTATTAGTGTGTTACCTGAGGATGAACTCACGAACGTGCCACCAGACATTTCTAAGAGGTATTACAAGCGTTCGATTTTTGAGGCCGTAAAGGACACGGGAGCATAAAATTAGCACTTTGTAAATTATTGTTAAATGCCTCGATCATAAATACTTACATAGTTCACGGTAGAGAATCTTAATAAATCTTGTAATTATCTAGTTTATCATGCCAAAGACCAAGGCGAAGGAGAAAATGGTGTTGATAAGCGTGCACATACCAAAGCAAATGCTTGAGGAGCTGGATGAATTCGTGAAGCAGGGGGTATTCCCAAGCAGGAGCGAAGCAATTAGGATTGCAATTAGGGATTTGCTATACAGGGAGAATTCAAGAAATAAGAACCAAAATGTTGAAGACTTAATACTGCTACCAGGTAGGTAAGGATATTCATGTTTTGTGACAAAGGTGGTAAAAATAAAAAGACAATAAAAATCAAGTATTCCTTTTAAAATAATTTTATATAACTATACATAGTAGTATATAGTAAATAACACAAACAACAGCAATAGTGTTATTTATCGGTGCCCCTAAGGTAATTACGTGAGGAGGATAGTTGTTGGCATAACTGGGGCAAGTGGTGTAGTGTATGGCGTGAGGCTCCTTGAGACCGTCAGAAAATACTCAAGTAATACTGAGGTGCACCTAGTTATTAGCGGTACTGCCGTTGACATAATGAGGCATGAACTTGGCATTAGTAAGGAACACGTAAGGAACCTCGTTGACAAGGTGTATGATGAGAACGAATTAGGGGCGCCAATAGCCAGCGGTTCCTTTAAGCATGATGGTATGGTAATTATCCCATGCTCCATGAAGACGTTGGCATCCATAGTCCATGGAATAACGGATAATCTAATCACCAGAGCTGCCGATGTTACGCTAAAGGAGAGGAGAAAACTAATCCTGGTTATTAGAGAGACACCGCTGAATTTAATACATATTAAGAACATGGAGTTGGCGACCTTAGCAGGCGCCGTGGTAATGCCGGCTGCGCCGGCGTTCTATAACAGGCCAAGGACAATCGATGACATGGTGAACTTCATAGTTGGTAGGGTCCTTGACCTGTTGGGTATTGAGAATGATCTTTATAATAGATGGAGCGGTTACTCTGAGGACGCTACATAGTAATTTAAGTAGTTTCCTGAAGGGGGTGGTTGTGGATTATGGAAACTCCCGCCTGCACCAGATGCGGTAGGAGGCCAGCCAATTACTACAGGACATCTAGTGGCGAAAGATTATGCCTTAACTGCCTATTTAGGTCGATTGAGGATACCGTGCTTCGTACCATCAAGAAATACCAATTAATGATTGAGGGTGATAAGGTCGGCATTGCAATTAGCGGTGGTAAAGACAGCCTAACCCTCATGTACCTATTGGGTAAGTTCAGGAAGAAGGGTGAGTTGCCTAAGAATGTTGAGTTAATAGCCTTCAGCATCAATGAAGGACAACCATACAGTTGCTTCTATAGGATGGCAAGGAGTGACTATGTAAGGAAATTAAGCGATGAATTCAATATACCCTATAGGGTATTTACCTTTAAGGAATTGTTTGGTGTTACGGCCGCCGAGGTCGCCCACGGCCTATGGTCCAAAGAAATCAACATCCACATGTGCACAATAGACGGAGTACTTAGGCGCAGGGCAATGAACATCATCGGTCGTCAACTAGGGCTAACAAAAATAGCCACTGGGCATAACCTCGATGACGAGTCACAGACAGTGCTACTTAATGTAACCAGTAATGACCTGGATAGGTTCTCGTGGTTTGGACCAACGCCGGAGGTGGATAGGGAGGGCTTCATACCGAGGATCAAGCCGCTACGTTTCGTTAGGGAGGAGGAGGTTGCCATATATGCCCATTACCACGGTATACCACTAATGGAACTTGAGTGCCCCTTTGTATATAATAATCCCAGGTATGAACTTAAGTTCACATTAGCCCGTTGGGAGAGGGATAACCCGAACATTAAGCATTCCCTGGTTTCCTTTGGTGACTCACTCGCTAAACTATTGAGGGAGAGGACGGCCAAGGTTCCGTTAAATAGGTGCAGGTATTGCGGTGAGCCCACGTCCGGCGATGTATGCAGGGTATGTGACTTAATTAGTAGGGCTGGTTTATTGGATAAGTACTTAGTTCACTTAAGGACCTTGAAGCTTACAGATACGCAGTCGCCCTCATAACTCCTATTCACAACCTCAACATTACTATTTAACACTTGGTGCAGGAAACCCATGTAGTACTCAATCATTAATGCCTCAATTACGTGTTTATCATTCAACTCGGAACAGGACCTTATAGTGATCACGCCATTCCTCTCAATAAGCGTTATCTTTCCTAGTCCCCTGAATTGGCCTATCTTGACTAGTTCGTTTAGGTTACTATTACGTAGTATCGAGGCGTCGTAGGACCCCAGGTCTCCAATGATCCTTCTGAACTCAGGATTTGTCAATAGTCCCTTGACCCTATCAAGCTCAATTATCAGTACTTGCTTATCTCTGAACGTTGGTAATATCATGGACGGCACCATGAACATCTCCCTCTCAACTATCCTATACCTAACCCACTCAACGAAGGAGAACTTCTTCAGTTCCTTCTCTAGGTCATTTAGGGATACGTCAGCACCCGAGAGATCTACAATGAAGTGTAGCAGTAATTGTGTTCTATTAACGGACATATTCAGTATGTTTATACCATGGTCAGCAAATACATTAGACAATGCTGCAAGTATGCCCGGCCTATCCGTTATAAACTTAATCAGGAACTCCCCGAGCACCCTATCCTTACCCTCGAAAGCCAGCGCCAAGTCCCTGTACAATGTCTCCACAAGTCAGTCCCCAAATAGCCATGGCTTAAAAACTTATTTGCCACGAAATTCACGGCATTACTAAAACGCGTCAGGATAGCATTAATGAATCCTTTAAAGGAATCGCGGGAAAAGAAAAAACTAAAATAGCACCCTTAGATATGAGTTGGGACCTTTATTGGTATGGAGTTCAAACCAAAACTGCAGGAGAAAAGATGGGAATTCTCAAGGGAAGTAGAGTTGCTTAGGAAGTGGGAGGAGGAGGGATTGTTCGAAGTTAAGATCAATGAGGGAAGACCAACCCTTGTAATCGATACACCACCGCCATACCCATCGGGAAGACCCCACATTGGTGGTATAGCCCATTACACCCAAATCGATATGATCGCCAGGTTCTTCAGGATGAGAAGTTACAACGTAGTATTCCCGTTCTATGCCGATAGAAATGGACTACCGGTTGAGGTTCAGGTGGAGAGGACATATGGCATAAACATGTACGAGGTACCTAGGGAGAAGTTCCTTGAGCTGTGTAGGCGGTTTCTCGATGAGTATGAGGGTGAGTTCGTGAGTATATTTAGGCGTTGGGGTGGTTCCTTCAGCTACTGGAGGAATGGCACGGATAGTGAGGAGTATAGGAGGGTTACGCAGGAGACATTCATTAACCTATGGAATAGGGGCTTGATTTATGAGACGAGTAGGCCAACCCTGTGGTGTCCAAGGTGTAGGACTGCTTTGGCGGAGGCGGAGGTTGAGTATAGGGATGAGGATTCGTACCTGAACTACATTAAGTTTAGGGTTAAGGAGACGGGTGAGGACATAATAATAGCGACCACAAGGCCTGAGTTGTTGCCAGCCACGGTTGCCGTCGCCTTTAACCCAGGCGACAATAGGTATAAGAGGTTGGAGGGCTTGCATGCCATTGTTCCTCCATTGAACCAGGAGGTTCCCATTGTGTCTCATCCGTCTGTTAAGCCTGACTTTGGTACGGGCCTCGAGATGATAAGTACCTTCGGCGATACCAGAGACTTAATGGTTGTTAACGAATTGAAGTTACCCATGAAGATCGTGGTTAACCCAGACGGCACATTGAATGAGTTGGCTGGTAAGTATAAGGGACTGAATGTTAGGGAGGCAAGGGAGGCGATAATTAAGGACGCTCAGGAGACTGGTCTGCTCGTTAAGAGGGAGCCCCTCAGGCATACCGTGCCCATATGCTGGAGATGCAAGACACCAATAGAGATAATAGTCACTAAGGAATACTTCCTAAAACAGATCCAGTTTAAGGATGAACTAGTCAAGCTGGTGCAGAGTGAGATGGTTATTAAACCACCTGAGTATGCCCAAATGCTTGTCGACTGGATTAAGTCCCTTGAGTTCGACTGGCCAATATCAAGGCGTAGGTATTACGGTACTGAAATACCGATTTGGTACTGTATAGATGAGGAGGGAAACACGAAGGCCATTGTTCCAAAACCTGGCAAGTACTACAGACCCTGGAGGGATGAGCCGCCACTTGAGGTTAAGGAGCAGTGCCCAAGCGGTAAACTAGTTGGCGAGGATAGGGTGCTGGATACTTGGTTTGACTCGTCAATCTCCTGGATATACGCCACAGGCTACACAAAGCCCAATATAAGGGTCTTTGAGAAGGTTTACCCACACAGTATACTTAGGCCCCAGGGCTACGACATAATTAGGACTTGGCTGTACTACTCTGTGGTAAGGGCATACCTACTCTACGGCAAACCACCCTTCAAGTACGTCAGGGTGAGCGGCATGGGACTTGACGAAAAAGGCGAGGCCATGCATAAATCCAAGGGCAACATAATAGACCCAATACTGCCAGTGGAGAAGTATGGCGCAGACGCAACTAGGTTTTGGGCAGCGGCCTCAGCCAAGTTGGGCAGTGATTATAGGTATAGTGAACAATTGATTAGGACTGGCCACGACTTCGCAGTGAAGCTGTGGAACATTGCCAGGTTCATATCATCATTCCCAGAGGTTAATGATAACTACGAACTAACACCACTGGATATTATGATACTAGCCAAGTTAAATGATGTAGTTAATACATCACTGAGGGCGTTTAACGACTTCGATGTGTATATACCTGCAAACATTATTTATGACTTCACGTGGCACCTCTTTGCCGATCATTACCTCGAGGCCGTTAAATCAAGGGCCTACAACAGGGATGGACTATTCACGGAGAGGCAACAAAGGGGTGCCTGGTTCACGCTATATAAGGTTCTAAAGACTGTGCTTAGGTTGTTGGCGCCGATAATGCCCTTCGTGACTGATCAAATATGGAGGAGCTTGTACGGTGAGTCAATACATAGGCAGTTAATTGAGGACCCGGATCCAAGGTTTGATAATAAGGAGTACCTTAGTATGCTTGAACCCTTTATGGAATTTAACAGAACCATATGGACCTATAAGAACAGGACTGGGTTGAGCCTTAACGAGGCGATTAATGGCATTGTATATGCGCCGGATGTGCTTAAGCCCCTGGAGCCTGAGCTGAGGGCGATGCACAGAATTAGGGAATTAAGGTTTGGAAAACCCATGGGGAATTACGAGATACTAAATGAGTCACTACAGGTCTACCTGGTCAAATGATTATAACCGTAAAGCAGTAATATAGATCCTATTATAATTAGTGAGATTGATGTGATACCCACCATTAATAACGTCTTCGCGAAATCATAGTACTGAAGGAGAAAACCTATTACGTAAGGTGATATTGAACCGCCCAATTGACTCATGAAGTTTAGAAAACCACTGGTAGCCCCAACGTTCCTAGTGTACTTTGAAATGGCTATGGATGGGGCAGCATAGAAGCCATAGAAGAAACCAAGGAGAAGCATTAAGAACGCCACTAGGTAAAATGCTGTTAACTCGGGTATTACTATAACAATGATGGAGAGGGACAATGAGGATAATATACTTGGGATCGCATAGCCAGCCTTATCACCCGTGAGGCCGCCAATTACGGCACCCAAGGAACCCATTATAGATGATAAAAAGGCATAGAACCCACTTAATGTTGGGCTAATACCAAGTACATGAACAACGTAGTAAGTGGACCAACCGAGAAAACCTAGGTAGGAGAAACCGGAGGACAGCCTTATGAACCCCATACCCAATACTCCGAGGTTCTCGGGACCTATGACAATACTACCCCCAACCTTATTATTGACCCTGGTTAATGGAACCAATGACGACGCAACTATCGCTGAGAACAATAGGAAGGGTGTGAACCTATTTATTGAGAACAATAATGGTGATAATATTATTGATATGGAAGATGCTAGAAAGAACATACTTTGGTAAATGCCTGCCCCAAGCCCACCCCTGCCGTAATTCAACAGAACCATGCTTATTAGGGATACGTAGGTTATTGCTAGTAACGAACCCATTATGAATTGAACGACCAGTAGTAAGTAGTATTGATTAATGATTAATGGGTAAGTAGCGTTCAGCGCAGCTATGAGGATTAGGACATAAAGTACTACGTTATATCCATACCTATCAACTATTAAGCCACCAATTACCTGGAATACTGTGTAGCCAACCCAGAGCACCGTAATAATTAGGCCGCCCATGACCGTGCTAATACCATTTTTCCCGACCATGTATGGTAGTAATGCTGGTATTGAATACCTAACAAGTACAACGGAGAAGAAGGCAAGGGAAGCCGCCAGAACTATGGTAATGCCGCCACTAACCTTCATGACAGGCTCATTCTATAGAAGGGTTAATAAATACTTAATTCTACCACGCCAATACTATGGCAGAGGTATACCTAGTTTACAGGGTTACTCCAAGTAAGTCAGAGGTTAACTACGAGGAATTAAAGAGCACAATAAAGAAGTCATTGGAGCCGAAGTACAAGGTTGATAAGGTTGAGGAGGATGACATTGGCTTTGGAATCAAGGCACTTAGGGTCTACATAAGGATGCCGGAGTCCTCAGAGGAACACTCAAGCGATGAAGTGGAGAATATACTAAGTGGGATTGAGGGAATTGGTAGCATTGAACTTGAGTACTTCACGAGACTTGGCTTCTAGAATTAAATACCTGCCAGGCGAAAATTAATAACGCAATAAGTTTTTTAATTCAACGGAGAAGTAAAGTGGTGAGAATATGATGGAAGGTTCTCATACTGATGAATGGATAGAATTAATAGTAAAGGAGGCCAAGCAGAGGGATGCCCAGAGACCCATTGTTAGGGTTGACCCTGAGGTCATGAGGAATTACGGGATTGAACCAGGCATGATACTACTTGTCGAGGGTAAGAGGAAAACTGCAGCTAAGGTTTGGTATGGATTACCTGAGGATGAAGGTAAGGGCATCATTAGGATGAACGCCATCATTAGAAAGAACGCAAATGTGGAGATTGACCAGAAGGTTAGGGTTAAGAAGGTTGACGCAAAGAAAGCCAGTATTGTTAAGCTGGCGCCAGTAAACATGACAATAAGTGTTGATCAGAACTTCGTCCAATACACTAAGCAGAAGCTTAGGGACTTCGTACTAATGGAAGGAGACCTGGTGCAGATACAGGTACTTGGGCAACCATTAACCTTCCAGGTAGTGCAGGCCAAGCCTAATGACACGCCGGTACTCATTGACGAGGACACGAACCTAGTCATTTATGAGAAGCCAATCGAGAACATAAACATACCAAGGGTTACTTGGGAGGACATAGGTGACCTAAAGGAGGCAAAGGAGAAGATTAGGGAGCTCGTTGAGCTACCACTAAAGCACCCAGAGATCTTTGAGTACCTTGGTATTGAGCCTCCTAAGGGTGTCTTGCTCATTGGTCCTCCGGGTACGGGTAAGACGCTTTTGGCGAAGGCCGTGGCAACGGAGACCAATGCCTACTTCATAGCCATTAATGGCCCCGAGATCGTTTCGAAGTATTATGGTGAGTCTGAGGCTAAGTTGAGGGAGATTTTTGAGGAGGCTAAGAAGAATGCTCCTGCCATAATCTTTATTGATGAGATTGATGCCATTGCTCCGAAGAGGGAGGAGGTTACGGGCGAGGTGGAGAAGAGGATAGTGGCGCAGTTATTGACTCTAATGGATGGTTTGCAGGAAAGAGGCCAAGTAATCGTAATAGGAGCAACCAATAGGCCGGAAGCCGTAGACCCAGCACTAAGAAGACCAGGAAGATTCGACAGAGAGATCTGGATTAACCCGCCAGATACTGAGGGTAGGTACGAAATACTCCAAGTGCATACAAGGAATATGCCACTTGCTAAGGATGTTGATTTGAGGAAGTTAGCAGAGATAACCTATGGTTATACTGGCGCAGATATTGCGGCTTTGGCTAGGGAGGCTGCAATGAGGGCCTTGAGGAAGGCCCTTCAGTCTGGTATCCTGGATGTTAATAAGGAGGATGAGGACATTAGGAAGGACCTTGAAAAGATCAAGGTTTCAATGAATGACTTCCTCGAGGCCATGCGGGAGATAGTACCCAGCGCACTCAGGGAGATACACATCGAGATTCCGAAGGTTAGGTGGAACGACATAGGTGGTCTTGAGGAGGTTAAGCAGGAGCTCAGGGAGGCCATTGAGTGGCCATTGAAGTATCCGGAGAGGTTTAGGAAGATGGGCATTAGGCCGCCTAAGGGTATTTTGTTGTTTGGTCCTCCTGGTACTGGTAAGACTTTGTTGGCTAAGGCTGTGGCTACGGAGAGTAATGCGAATTTCATTGCGGTTAGGGGTCCGGAGATTTTGAGTAAGTGGTTTGGGGAGAGTGAGAGGGCCATTAGGGAAATATTCAAGAAAGCCAGAATGGCAGCACCATGCGTAATATTCTTCGACGAAATAGACGCAATAGCACCAGCAAGAGGTTATGCAGAGGATTCACCCGCAATGGATAGGATAGTAGCTCAGTTACTGGCTGAGATGGATGGTGTTTCAAGGCTTGATAATGTGGTTGTTATAGCGGCAACGAACAGGCCCGATATTGTGGATCCTGCACTACTCAGGCCTGGGAGGTTCGATAGGATAATCTACGTACCACCACCTGACCTAAGGGCCAGGTTCGAAATACTCAAGATACATACTAAGAATATGCCATTGGCAAGGGATGTAGACCTTGAGGAACTGGCCAAAATGACTGAGGGCTACACAGGTGCTGACATAGAGATACTCACCAGGGAGGCTGGTCTTTTAGCCATGAGAGAGATAAATGGCGCTGGGGAGATTTCTATGAAACACTTCATTGAAGCTATGAAGAAGATTAAGCCGTCAATAACGCCGGAGATGATTAAGTTCTATGAGGCTTGGTATGAGAGGATGAAGCAGACGATATCCCGCGAGAGGCAAAGAGCCCCGACACTATATGTCTGACCCCACAAAACGCTTGGATTTAGGATACTCCCTTCTTTTACTACGCCCTGTGTTCCTGTCTGTCTTGCGTTTGGGGAATGAGGGATTAAGGTTATTAATTTAGGTTTTTCGATTAATACCGCATTGGTGAAGTAAATGAGGAGACCGGTGCCTATTGAGGCATTGATAATGGATTTAATAAAGGATAAGAATGATCTTTGGTTTAGTGATTTAATGCAGGCATTGAGGGCTTGGTATCCAGACGTTACTGAGAAGGAGGTGTTGAGGGCCTTAATGAGGCTTGAGCTTAGTAGGTTGATAATAGTACAGAAGATTGTCAAGAAGGATAACGTAACGTACCATATAAGGGTTGTTAAAGAATGAGGGAAAGAGATAAAGGGTAATTTTTCATTAATTATTGGGTCATGTGAATGGGCGTTACTGAACTTGGCAAGTTAATACCAGATAGTATCAGGAAGACTGTGGACTTTGCACAATTATCAAACAAAATCATTGCGTTGGATGCCTATAATGCGCTCTATCAATTCCTGGCATCAATTAGACAACCAGATGGTACACTACTCATGGACTCCAGGGGTAGAGTGACGAGCCACTTAAGTGGGCTTCTTTACCGAACCATTAACCTCCTTGAAAATAGGATATGGCCCATCTACGTGTTTGACGGTAAACCACCTGAGGAAAAGACACTGGAGATAGTCAGAAGAAGGAGGGTTAGGGAGGAGGCCATGGATAAGTGGGCTAAACTACTTGAGGAGGGAAAGAAGGAGGAGGCAAGGAAGTATGCACAAAGAGCCTTATTCCTCACTGATGACATGGTTAATGATGCAAAAAAACTCCTCTCATTAATGGGACTACCCGTAGTACAAGCCGCGGCTGACGGCGAGGCGCAGGCAGCATTGATAGCTAAGGAGAATAAGGCATGGGCTGCCGGCAGTCAGGACTATGACTCACTATTGTTTGGCGCACCCAGGTTGGTTAGGAATCTAACCATAACTGGACGCAGGAAGCTACCAAATAAGGATGAATATATCGAGGTAAAGCCCGAAATCCTGGAGTTGAATGATGTGCTTAAGGCGTTGAAACTAAGGGATAGGACGCAATTAATAGACCTGGCAATACTGCTAGGTACTGACCTAAATCCAGACGGCATACCCGGTATTGGACCACAGAAGGCCCTTAAGTTAATTCAGGAGTTTGGAAGCCTCGAGAAGTTGATCCAGGGTCCTCTCAAGAATGTTCAATTTTCCATGGATCCCCTGAAAATACGCGACTACTTCCTAAACCCACCATACAACCCGAATTATACCATAGAGTTCAGGCAACCCAACGAAAAAGGAATCATTGAACTCCTCGTGTATGAACATGACTTCAACGAAGATAGAGTCAAAAATGCATTGGAGAGACTCAGAAAGGCAATGAGCAGGAGAAGAGAATCAACGTTGGACTCATTCTTTGGCTAAGGTACATTGGATGGGTTAAACTTAAAATAATCAAGGTCCCTATCCATGCTGGGTACTAACATGGAGCCGACATTGTCAGTAATTGGTTCAGCACTTAATTGGGTATCCGGCATCATATCATCAGCCATACAATTACTATATTCAATAATCAATTACATATTATCAAGGCCTGATAATTACATACCATTCCTATGGCCAATAATAAACTTCCTAAACCATGTACCCATAATAAACATAATAGTACACTTCATATTCTGGAGGCCAATATTCGACTTACTCTTTGTGCCCGGGCTGGTCTCAGTCCTGATAGCCCTAATCTTCATAATATGGTTCGAGAGAAAACTAACGGCCAAGGTTCAATGGAGGATCGGGCCACTTGAGGTATCGAGACCAATAGGTGGCCTCATCCAACCCTTCGCTGACTTGTTTAGATACATGTTTCAGGAATTCGTGGTGCCGCTACAGGCCGATAGGAATTACTTCATACATGCGCCAGCCATAGTATTCATACTATCGACACTACCTGTGTTCTTCATACCAATCGGCCCACAGACTGGTGGGATCTACGGCGTATACACAGGTTATGACGTATTAATTGCCTTGGCCTTAATAACACTATTCAATGTAGGCATAATACTAATCGGCTGGGCCAGTAATGATAGGTTCACCTATATAGGCACCGTGAGGGAGGCGCTACTGTACACTGGTTATGAGGCTGTGCTCATTTTATCAGTGGTCGCAATACTGCTCATATACGGAACCGCTGACCCATTTAAGATAGTAAACTGGCAGGTAATGCACCTACCCGGCATAATAGTAAACCCACTGGCGTTCCTGGGCTTCCTAATAGCCACGCTAATGGCGACCTCAAGGTTCCCCTTCGAAATACCTGAGGCCGACACGGAAATAGTCCTAGGCCCATACACTGAATATAGTGGCATTGTGTATGGCTTGGTAATGACCATGAGCTATGAAAAACTATATGTAATGAGCCTACTAATGGTTCTATTGTTCCTAAATGGATGGGCTGGGCCGCCAATACCATATTTTGGGGCCTTGTCATACGCAATATGGTTTGGCATAAAAACATACATAGTAATGATGATTATGGTATTCACGAGATCCGTATATGGTAGATACAGGCCCGATCAAGCCCTGAAAATGAGCTGGACATCATTGCTTGGGTTAGTAACGGCTGCGCTGATCCTTTCCCTGATAATTAAGCTTCTCTAATTATTTTAAATTTAAATAATGTTCTATATTATTATTAAAAATCAACTAAATAATTAATAATAATGCACAACCAACAGAAAATACTTATATTATATGCATTACTCATTAATAATTAGGCTAACCACTAAGTTAATAAGGAGGCTTTCCAGGACACAAGTCAATGGTCATTTGCCCCGTATGCGGTAAGGAGTATGCAAATTCAAGTTCGTTATTAAAGCATGTTAAATTAAAGAGCAGATATGACCCAACGCACATGGCCTTCTGGATGGAGTTCCAGAAGTACATGAGTACGCCAAAGGAGGACTGGACAATGCTAACAAAGACAGACCTATTCAGGGAATTCTTGCGAGAGAAGGGACTACTTTAAAACTATTAACCAACACTACGTCACTACTTTAACTAATAACCTAATTAATAACCGTAACACCCAATAAGCCGTGAGAAAAAGAGGAACCAAGACAGCCACCCAGGAAGCCTTGGAATATCAACTAAACTGGCCAATTAAGTTAAGGGAATTATCGATAAAGCTTCAGGACAAATCCTACAAAATAGTTCGGGAAGCCATCAAACAATACATAAATGGATTACTGGACAAGGACACACTTATGGAAATAATAAAATTAAGCGGCATCCCACTAAATAAGCATGTAAATCCTCAAAGGTATATAGTTCATGATGATCATGAAGAAACCCTGGAAGATATGGAGGAGACCATAAACAATGAGTTCGAGGAAGTACATAACGAGATTGAGGAGGTTAGGGAGGAATACCTTGGACAAGGAGTAATTAGGAGGTTGATGGGCAATGATTGATGAATTAATACGTAAATACGGCAGGTACATGGGAGGCATTGATTACGAGAAAATACTAAATGACTTAATGAGCGAGGAAGAAAGGCTACGATTAATCGAGGATAGGTTAATAGGCATAGACACAGGACAACAATTAGACCGTGAAAAAATAATGAACCTAGAAAGAAGAAGATTAATTCTAAAGTACATAGATCTAAAGAACCAGGAGGCAAAAACCCTTGAATTAATCAAGGAGCTAAAACTAAGGAATTACCCAAGGTCCGAGGTGACAAAGGCAGTAAGAAAACTGAGAGGAATAAGAAGGCAATTACGCATGATAAGGCGGGAATTGAAAATAAGAAGTACAGAGAACCCACAAACATACCAAAAGACTTAAAAAACACGTAATTTAATGGGTAACGAGCCCCGGTAGTATAGCCCGGTCAAGTATGCGGGCCTCTCGAGCCCGTGACCCGGGTTCAAATCCCGGCCGGGGCACTAGAGCTGCTTTCAATTCTCCCCAGTTCATTGCCGTAGTAGGTTACAATCTAATCGGTGGCCACCTATACGAGATTTATGACCCGGATAATGGAGTAAACATCAAGGCCTGGTCTCAGGATTACTCAGGCAACACTGACAATTAGCCTCATTAAGAAAAAAGGTCAAAGGCCTCTTGAAGTTACTCAAGGTCGTATGCCAGTAATTAAGGGAACTGATGTCATTGAACCCAGGACACGCTGTCCTAAACCGCTAATCATAATCACCTAGCGAGCTCAGCCTAGTTTCGGTTTCAGTTTTTCTCTCTGTCTTCGGCCTTATACTGATTACCTCAACCTCATCAAGTGGCCTGACACCAAACTCCTCCCTAACCTCTCTCGGTATTGTGAACTGCCTACTAGCCGTGTGCCTAGTCCTCAGTAGGAGTACATTCCTCAACTCAATTATCCTATCATTGTACTTAATCGTTATATCCGCATAACGAACCCAGTCAATTCCCAAGGCCCTAACAAGCTTAGCCGGTATTAGGACCTGACTATTAATGTAGACCTTTGCCTTATAGGGAAGACCAACAACGGTTTTTGGACTGGGCATACTAATCTTTATATTCAATCCCTAAATAAAAGACTTTCGATAAAAGTAACAAAGAGAGGTTATGAGAAGGGTGAATTGAATATGCACTAACCATTTATTAATGCCGAAATGCCTAGTATATGACCAAGTGTGCAATGCCTTATGCCATGTGCCTAGCCATAGGGCCTTGCAACACTGACATACGTATTACCCACCCTACTAGTCCTGATTACATGGAGCCTTGATAGTGCTGTGTTTATTAATCCGTGTATGTAGCCCTCTGTGAATGATCCGTTTAGTTCCTCGTCGAATGGCTCCTCAAACTCGACCCTAACCTCGTTGTTCCTAATCTCGAGACCCCTGAAGGCAAGCCTGTTATAGGCTGTGGCCGTGTATAGGAGCGTCCTCATAGTAGTCATTGGGTCCCCTAGGGGCACCTCATTGACTGATGCTTTTGCGTATTCATAACCAAGCCTATACAGAGTCCTCCCTAACTCCTGAACACCCACTTGTTGTAGGACTGACTTGAGGGCGTTTATGAATTGCCTCCTTGAGAATGCTATGGGGATTACGGACTCATTAATGAGATTAATCAACTCAACACCCTCAGTGACAAGCCCATTAATGACTGGCATTGGGTCTCCACTGACGCCAAGCATTATGGCCCTAGTATTACCAACACCACTGGTTGCATCAAGACCAAGGCTGCCAACCACCAAGGTCAGGTCACGAAGCAGCCCAGGCCTATCCCTAACAACCCTAAACAACAACCAAGGCATTGAGATTTACCTGATGAGAAAAATTATTTATAACTTATCCCGTTAATATTAAAAATTACTTAATGAATTCCGAAAAAGAATGATTAATAACCATTAACTGAGTACATTAAAGTCAAAGAAAGGTCCTTAATTTAAGTCGTGATTGCCATACTTCCTAATCCCGTAATTAACGATTAACCCCAAGTGGTTTTGTTTGGTGTTTCCATTAATCGATGTATCTTCGTAAAATCCAATTCCGCCGTATTGCTACTATTTTCTCAGTGGATCTTGGTTTTAATTAATCCAGTGGTTTGCCTTTTCCTATCGATTTCTCTGAATAGGTATGCTGAGATCCAAAGCATTGCGCCGGCCACCATGTAGCTCCTGCCTATGCTAATGGAGTTAGCTAGATATCCTGATACCAGGGAGCCTGATAGGTATGCTGATCCCGTTATGAGATTATAGACGCCAAGTCCTCTACCTTCCTCGCCATTCCTTAATCTCTCGAATACCATCACACTGGATGCTGTGTAAAACGTGGAGTATGCTACGCCTGCCGCCAATGGGTATAGTGTTAAGCCTGTGATAATCATGGACTCCGGCGTTGATGCCGTTAAACCGATTAGGAAGTATGATAATCCCCTCAGTACCAGTGAATTTGACGAGGCCTTCGCATTACCACCAAGTATGCGTATCATGCGTGGAGTAACCATGAAACCAATTATCTGAATACCCATGCCGACGGAGATTATGGCCATTACCCAGGACTTAGACAAGCCACCAACCCTCAAGCCATACGGATAGAGCGTATTGAAGATTCCTGATGAGAAGTAGAAAATAGTGAGCGCAACATATAGAACAATTAGCTCACCTAGGCTAACCTCGCGAGTCTGACCCTTAATTACCTGCCCACTCATCGTGGTCTTTGCCCCGCCAGTGACCTGCGGTACCTTCATCAATGACCAAATGAAGGAAGTTATGGGTAGTAAACCCATGATTAGCAAAATGTCCTTAATATCCATGAAACTCGACAATACAGCGGCCGACACATCCCCAATTAGGTAACCCAGTGAACTAATGAAGTTAAGCACCGAGTAGGACTCATTCAACTTAAGTTTGCCTGAGGACTTAACTAGGATGAAGCTCATGGAAACACCCACGGCCGATGAAAACAATGAAGATGAAGCGTAATAAAGGGCTATCTGTGGAATACTTGGCGCGTGGGCGAGTACCAGGATGAATAATGCTGTGCCGAGAAAGCCCAGAGTCAGTATCCTCCTGCTACTATACCGATCAAGGAGAAAGCCCCACAATAATGGAGCAATAATACCAGCTGCAGAGCCGGCCGACATAGCGTAACCAACATCGATAGGGCCACCCCTCAATGAAGCTATTTCAAGTGTAATCAACGTACTTAGTGGTCCAACGGCAACACTATAGGGCATTAAAGCAGCTATCCACCTAACCTCCCGATCACTAGGATCCATACAAGCCAAGCCCGAAAACAAGCCTATTTAAACATGTCTCATACTAATCACAAATTAAGCAGGAACACGGCCAGATCCATCAAGTTTCAAACAAGATCAAACAAATCATTTTACTTTTACTTCATGCTTAAAGCCCTCTAACCTACTAATTTGCCCTTCTCAACTGCTATTTTTCCGTCTTTTATCACTGTGATCGCTCTTGATACATCCTTAATGTTCTCAACGGGGTTTCCATTGATTACTATTATGTCAGCGAGGACCCCCTCCCTAATTAAACCCGTGTTTATCTTAAGCATGCGTGCTGCATTTGATGTTGCTGCCCTCAGCGTATCGATGCTGCTTAACCCACCTATCTCAGTCATGAGTTGAAGCTCAACCCAGTTCTTGCCCATGTCGATGTCCAGGTTTGTCTTAAAGCCCAGGTCCGTGCCCATTATTATTGTTACCCCGTACTCCCTCGCCTTCCTAACCACATTGGCAACGCTCTCCCTAACCTCGGCAATTTTCTCTAGACCCCACGGGTCAATACCAATCTGCTTTCCATACCTATATATCAATTCCTGAATTGCCATGGTCGGCGTTATTGAAACACCCCTCTCGGCCATTAGCCTTAGCGTCTCATCCCTTAGTAATGTACCGTGCTCAATAGTCCTAACACCAGCCTCAACCGCGATCCTAGCCCCCAGGTCCCCATGCGCATGGGCAGCAACATACGTGCCCACCTTCTCAGCCTCCTGAACAATGGCCCTAATCTCATCAAACGTGAACTGCGACCACTCAGGTTTATCGCGCTGCGATAACACACCGCCAGTAGCCATTATCTTGATGAAGTCAGCACCGCTCCTGAGAACCTTCCTCGCAGCCTTCCTACACTCATCAACACCATCACAAATCTCCGCAAAGCCCAATTCAATACTCCACTCAAGCGGTATTGAGTGACTTAACTCACCATGGCCGAAGGTCTGGGTCAATGGGGCACCTGCGGCTATTATCCTAGGTCCTGGGACAATGCCCTCATTAATGGCATTCCTAAGTGCTATTGAGTTGGGTTCGCCGCAGTCCCTGACTGCAGTGAAGCCCGCAATTAGTAACTCCCTAGCCCAATTTGCAGCCCTAAGTAGCCTAACCCGTGCATCATCAAGTATGTAACCCATGAACAAACTACCGCCCTTAATGCCGGTTAGGTGTAGATGCGTATCTATTAAGCCAGGCATTACGAACATGTCCCTCGCATCAACCTCATTGGCGGCACTCAACTCCTCAGTAGTTACCTTAACGATGACATTACCCTTAACGTATATGTTCTGTCTACCGATGCTCTTCTCACCATCAAAAACAAGACCACCCCTTATTACCAAATCATAGGTACTACCGGCCATATGAGAATGGGGATATTAATACTTTTTAAAATTTTCTATATACATTTGAAGTAAAGTATTATAATAAGGCATTATTGAGAATCAATAATTAATGTCGATATCCTTAGTTTCCCTGGCAAGTATGAACGCTATCAATGTTATTATCATTCCAAACCAACCCCAATAAATCGGCGCTAATTCATAGCGTGTTGCGTATATTAGGTATGTGGCTATGAAGGGCGTTGTTCCACCAAAGGCGGCCACGCCAACGTGGTATATGAAGGACAACGCTGTATACCTAACCTTGGTTGGGAACATCTCAAGAAGCATTGTTGCATAGGCGCCATTGAACCACGACGCCATGAAGTTGTATATGGCCTGTGCTAATATTATCAATGGTAATTGCCCAGTTGATAGTAATAGGAAGTATGGATAGATGAATACTATCGTACCCACCGCATAGGCAATCATAAATGGCTTCCTACCATACTTATCAGCTAGTAAGCCGAATATTGGTGAGAATATTATTAATACGGTATATCCAATAACGAGTGCTAATGATGCCTCAACCGCAGGTACATGTATAACACTCTCCAGATAAGCAATTGCGAAGACGCCGCTTGCATATGTCATGGCGGTACCGCCAATTATAAATCCGAGACCGAGTAGAATCCTCTTCCAATAGCCAGCCCTAAAGGCATCTATTAATGGTAATTTAGACACATTTCCCCTAGACTTTGCCCTGGCAAACACAGGCGACTCAGTAATCCTCAGCCTAATGTAAACTCCTATTATGGCTATTACAACACCTAGTCCAAACATTATCCTCCAACCAATACTTACGAACCAGGATTCACCATATAGATAGGTAAGTAAGCCTAAAAGTCCTACGGCAAGTAATGGTCCGGATCCCTGAGCAGTTTGGGCAACACCAACCCACATAGCGCGTCTCTGGGCTGGGGCAAACTCACCTGTCAATGTTATCCCGCCGCCAAACTCACCGCCAAGGGATAATCCCTGAAGGAACCTAAAGGCAGCCAGCAATATTGGTGCCCAAATGCCTATCTGGAAATACGTCGGCATTAAGGCCAACGCCAAGCTTGCTGCCCCCATAAGCGATATTGTGAAGATAAGTGTGTATTTCCTGCCAATCTTATCACCGAGGTGGCCAAAAATAATTGCGCCAAGAGGTCTACCGGCAAAGCCTACAGCAAATGTTATGAAGGCATATATCAATGCCAGTAAGCCGCTCATCATTGGAAAGAAAAGCTTTGCAATAACTGGCGCTGCGTAACCAAAGATCAAGAAGTCATAGAATTCGAAGGCTATACCTAACGAGGAAGCCGCAGCAACCCTTAACATTTCACCAGTTGGTACCTGGATTTCTTGTCCTCCCATCAAAATATATATTAAAAATAGAGAGTATTTAAATATTACCATGTAAAGCCTATAAACGATATAACTGATCAAAATCCTAATAACTCTAAGATAATTAATTAAATAATATATGACATCATTGTTATAAGTTATACTATTTACGGCGAAACTAATACCAAATCTTAAAGAAATTAATATAGCCATTGTGAAGGAAAATAAGTTATATTGAATTTGAGTAATGCATTAATATCGATTATTAACATTGACAAACCTGCAGGACTAACAATATGAGGGATCTTTAGGTATTATGAAATGATTGTATTTTTACCTCAGGGAGCCACCTAGGATTGCCCATGATGGTAATTGAATTAATTATGAGCTCGACATGATGGTGGTCCTGACCTACGCAGGTTACAAAGTCAGTGGATGGTAAACTACAACAGGGATGCAGTCACCAGATTGCACGTTGCTACTAGGGCACCATGGCCCTTATGGGTGGAAAGTCATCAAAATAATCACCGAGAAAGAGGACACCGTTAGAAATTAGATTGCACTAGACGATAATAAACCAGGGGCTGTTTCAAGTACGGTAATGTGTACATTATGAAATGCCCCCAATATTCCCAAGAAAACAATCAATGCCAATTACTCAACCTTTAGATTATGCATACTATCTTATGGCTACATTATGCTGCATAATATATTCTCCAAAGCAATTATCCCTAGTCGCATTCAATAAAAGGTTACCGGATTACCAAGAGCCGAGTACGTAAATGACTTAGATTCGCCAGAATCCATAACATTAATAAAGTGGTTGGTTAGGCATGTCCATGATGTTACTACGTAATATATGATTCCTGTGTGTTTAAAATTTATTTAACTATTACAAGGAAGATTAGCAAAAAAAAATATTTTTAATTTAACCAATCTTAGAATTTACGTTAGTTTATGTTCGTTTCTCCATAGTACCTTTCCGTTTCTCGTACCTATTTCGTACCCATTTCTAATTGTTATTTTTCCATTAACTATTACGTACTCGATACCATCGGGGTATAGCGTTGGTTCCAAGTACGTTGCCCGATCAGCTATTCTCTCCGGGTCAAAAATAACTATGTCGGCATAGTAGCCCTCCTTAATCATGCCCCTATCCTTAAGACCCAACCTCCTCGCTGGTATGCCCGTCATTTTTGCAATGGCCTCCCCCAATGAAATTACTCCCTTCTCAAGGGCATACCTTCTGATCACTCTGGGGAAGGTTCCGTAGGCCCTTGGATGCTGCTTACCACCCAACGGCCCATAACCAGGTCTAATACCATTTTGGTCAGACCCAATGTATATGAAGTCCTGCTTAATGAAGTTCACTATATCATCCTCACTCATGGCCCTAATTATCATACTAACATTACCACGATTCCTAATCAAAACCTCCCTAAAGACATCAAAGGGTCTCTTACCCTCCCTACCCGCTATCTCCCGGATACTCTTACCCTCAATATCACGCTCACCAAGCTCCGTGGCGGCTATTATTATGTTCTCCCAACCAAGTTCATACACGAAGTTCTGACCCTTCATCTTACCCTCCTCCATTTCAACCCTAATCTTCTCCGCAACCTCATCATTCATCAACCTCCCAAGCGCCCCATCAGTACCACCCTCCTTAGCCCAGTCCGGTAATGCCTGCAGTAATGCCGTTTGGCCAGCATCATATGGATAAACATCCGCATGCACATCCAAGCCCTCCATCCTTGCCTCATTGATAATCCCAATAATCCTGGTACTAAGACCCCATTGAGCCTTACCCATGGCCTTAATATGCGATATTTGCACAGATACTCCCGCCTCCCTACCAATCCTTATTGCCTCCTCAATCGCGGATAAAACTCCTCGAGCCTCATCCCTAATATGGCTCGCGTAAATACCACCATACCTCCTAACCACCTTGGCTAGCTCAATAACCTCCCCAGTCTTCGCATAACTACCCGGTGCGTAAAATAAACCCGTGCTCAGGCCCCACATGCCATTCTGCATCTCCTCCTCAAGTAACTTCTTCATCTCATTCAGCTCAGAATCAGTTGGATCCCTAGCTTCGAATCCCATCACGGCTATCCTCAGCGTATGATGCCCAACTAACGGAACTAAATTAACGGCTGGCTTAACGGTCTCAACAATCCTATAATAATCCCTGAGAGACCTCCAATTCCAATCAAGGAGATAACTCAAGCCGGGGAAGTACTGATCAACGAACTTCTTCAGTAGCTCCAATCCATCCTTACCTACAGGAGCCATGGATACGCCGCAATTACCAACAACCTCCGTAGTGACTCCCTGCCTAATCTTACTACTTGATTCTGGGTAAATCAGAATAGTATTGTCAGAGTGGGAGTGCATGTCTATGAAGCCTGGAACCACAACCTTCTTACTAGCATCAATAATAATGTCCGCCCTCGCATCCCCTAAATCACCAACATACACTATCCTCTCACCCTCAACAGCTATGTCAACCCCCTTAGGCTCAACACTAATCCCATCATAAACAAGACCATTCTTAATCACAACATCATACATACTGAATCACATCCCCTTAAGGCAAGCCCCTACTTTATAAAGCACCGCTTAATGATGACTGGTTCGCAAAACCCAGCCAAACCCACGTAACAACAAAAACAGGGAGAACAGGTTGACCCACGTAAATATCGAATTAAGCATATCAACAACGGCACAACATGGAAACACTCCTTAATAGAAAGGGATTCATGCGTAGATTATTCACGGCAAAATACAGGGAGAACCATTAATAGACGAAAACATCAAACAAACTAAAAGGACATACAATACCAAAATTATAGTTAGGTGTTACGCATTGGCTGTCTTAATTATTGCCCGCTTTATGTCTTCATATTCTTTCGGCGTCCATTGTTAGGTCGAGAGATCTGGCGCTGTGTGTTATGTAACCACTGGATATTACATCAATGCCTGTCCTCGCGTATTCAATTACGTTGTCGGGCGTTATTCCGCCACTGGCCTCGAGTATTACCCTTCCCTTCAATTCCCTGACTACTGGCACTATATCGCTGGGCCTCATGTTGTCAAGTAGTATTGCATCTGCACCCGCCCTATAGGCCCTAATGGCGTCCTCATACGTAGACACCTCCACCTCAACCTTCTTGGTGAAACTCGTCCTCCCCTTGATCAACTTAATAAGACCTTCGAGATCCCCATAAACCGCTATGTGATTATCCTTAATTAGTACTGCATCAGCTAGGTTGAACCTATGTGGATCACCACCGCCAATCTCTATGGCGTACTTCTCGAATGCCCTAAACCCTGGTGTTGTCTTTCTCGTACCTGCAATCCTAACCGTTGGGTTGACGGACCTAGCCAACCTGACCATTGTGTTTGTGGCTGTGGCTATCCCAGAAAGCCTTGATAGGAGGTTTAGGGTCAATCGTTCAACTGCCAATAACCTACCCCCATCACCGATTATCTCCATTATAACATCGCCTTTACGTATCACATCACTGTCATGCTTATACGTAATTACCTCGAAGCCGAGGTATTTGAGGAATGGGATCATGAACCTAAGCCCAGCGATTATTCCCTCATCCCTCGACTTAATAATTCCCCTGGCCCTAATGCCTTCAAGGAACCTACTGGTTATGTCCTCAGGGTATGCATCCTCCTCCAGGTAATTGAGGAACCTATTTACGTACAACTCCTCAATCATGAGATCACCCCGAGGTAAATCCTCCTCCGCCAATTAATGTCCTTGTCGGGGTAATCAACCCTATAGTGAGTTCCTCTGGACTCGGTCCTAAGTAGGGCAACGTATGCCGTTAGGTAGGATACCAGGACTGCATTGGATTCCCTGCTGTTGATTGTCGTGTTTACCCGCTCGTAAAGTTCCACGGCCTTCCTCAACCCATCACCACTCCTGAGTATGCCCACGTACTCCCAATTAACCCTCCTAACCTCATCAATGCCCATTATGGGCCCGTGATCCCTTAACTTCACAGTTACTAATGAACCGTCATCCAGTCTCGGTCCATCCCAAGGCTCACCAAGGTACCTGGGCAGGTTAAACCCCATGACCAAGGCCTCAAGCAGTGAATTACTGGCGAGCCTATTGGCCCCATGCAGACCGGTGTCAGCAACCTCACCAATGGCATATAGACCCCTAATGTTAGTCTCACCCCTGACATTAACCCTCAACCCACCAATGGTGAAGTGGGCACCTGGGTAAATGGGTACCCTATCCTTACTACTTAATCTGTGCCTCCTCAGGAAATCACTGACGCCGGGGAATTTCCTCTCGAAGTCCTCAATGCTGCTTAAGTCCATGTACACCCTATGTCCATTCATTAATTCCATGTATATTGTCCGGGATAGTACGTCCCTTGGGGCCAGCTCACCTCGTTCATGATACTTAAACGCGAATCTTTCACCGAATTCATTAACCACCCTCGCGCCCTCACCCCTCAGGGTCTCTGTTAGGAGCATTGTTTCGCCGTCCAGGGTTGTTATGGTTGGGTGGAATTGAACAAACTCCATGTCCGAGGCCACGGCACCAACTCTAAAGGCTATGGCTATTCCATCACCAGTATTAGTTGGCGGGTTTGAGGTGTATTGCCATAGGTATGCGTAACCACCGGTCGCTAGTACTAGGTAATCCACATTACCCATGGTACCGTGATTCCTAGTCGTAAAACCTCTAACTATTCCGTCCTTTACCTGCAGAGCTACTAGCTCATCTTCTGCAATGTTTATGCCGAGCTCCACGGCCCTCCTAAGTAAGAATTCTGTTAAGACTCTACCGGTTTCATCAGCCTTATGATGAACTCTCCTCCTTGAATGCCCGCCCTCGAGTCTTAAGTCGCTATCAAACTTAAAACCCATTTTAGTCAATTCCCCAATAATCACGGGTGCCTCACTAGTGAAGTACCTAACGGCCTCCATGTCGCAGAGACCATCACCGACCTTCAACGTATCCTCCGCATGGAGCTGTGGCGAGTCATCAATTGACGTGGCGGCCGCAATGCCACCCTTGGATATGAAGCTTGATCCACCACGCGATCCCTTGGTTATTACCGTAACATCATAACCAGCCCTCCTGAGGGCAATAGCAGCTGATAAACCGGCAATACCATTACCGACTATGTATATCAACAACCTCACCCTTCAAGGAGTTTTCGAGTCCTTTCAAAGGCCTCCCTAATGGCTTCGGCTATTGACTTCGGTATTTCAACCCTATGAACCAGGTCCCTGAGGGATCCGTGGACCTTTTCGAGGGTCACCATGCCCATGAAGGGACACCTGGCGTAGGGACCCGTGGACAGTGGATGAAATACCTTGCCCGGTACCTTGATCCTTAGGGCATTAAGCATGCCGATTTCCGTGCCGATCACAAACTCATTATAGCCGCTACTCCTCGCATACTCGATCATTTGGTTCGTCGAACCCACGAAATCGGCTAATCTCAGTACGTTAATCGGCGCCTCTGGGTGTATCATTACCCTAGCCCTTGGGTACCTAGCCCTCGCCTCCTTAACCAGCCTTGCCGTGTAGCTTCCATGGACCACGCACCTACCGCTTGGTGGCACCTTGATTATCCTCTTACCGGTCATGTGGGCGACGTAATCCGCCAGGTTTGAGTCGGGGCCGAAGATGACCACATCACTGCCCAACTTCTTCACTACCCTGACAGCGGTGGATGAAGTAACTATGTAGTCTGCCAGCGCCTTAACGTTGGCATTACTGTTCACGTAAAGGACCACGGGGACGTTGGGGTACTCCTCCCTAACACGCCTCAGTGTATCTACGTCGAGGGCATCGGCGATCGTGCAACCGGCGTTGGGGTCTGGCGCAAGCACAATCCTGTCATAGTTAAGGGCCTTGGCCTGCTCAGCCATGAACCTAACGCCCGCGAAGACTATGACCTCAGCATTGGTCTCCATCGCCTTAAGTGCTAGGTCGTATGAATCACCGATGAAGTCCGCTACGACTTGTACGTCGTGGTTCATGTAGTTATGGGCGAGTATTACGGCTTTCCTCTCGCGCTTTAGGGTCAGAACCTCATTGATTATGTCCTTGCCTCCCATTACTAATGGGTCTATCTATATCGTAAGATATTCTCTACCCGGCAAATAAATGACGGTGGGAATAAAGTGGAATATTAAGGTACAGGGCAAAAAACGCCACTACGATGCATATGCACCCTTCCTTATGCTCTCCTCATACACGTACCTACCACCCCTCATGTAAGACAGCACGGCGCCTATGGCCACAAAGACTATGGATATGTATAGCGAGAACCTGAGGCCCATCATGAATGGGGGACCAAGGACGCTGGGTAGGAATGTGTTACTGTCCAGTAATTTCATTATGCTTGTCGGTAAGCCATTGGTTAAGGAGCTTGGTAATACTGAGACTGGGTCCATGCCGAGGAATGTTGCGAAGAGCAAGCTTGATGCAGGTATGCTAGCTAATGTATTCGCTATGTCACTTGGTAATTCATAACTTAGGGCTATTTCATGAATCCTAATTGGTACGTATTGAGAGAATATGCTTATGGCTATTGTGAAGAACATTGCCATACTTATTGTGGAACCAACATTACTAAAGGTCTGTCTCATACCATTACCTGCACCCCTATCTCTTGGGTGAAGAGCATTCATTATTGACGTTGTGTTTGGTGAGGCAAATAGGCCATTACCAACACCATTAAGGAATAGTATCGATTCAAACTTCACCAAGTCGAAGTTATAGGGTAGTAGAGTGAGTAGGTAGAGTGATATTGCTATTATTATCATGCCGACGGTAGCTATGACCCTGGCGCCATACTTATCCGTGAGTGATCCGCCTATTGGCGCCATTATCACAGTACCCACGAGCATCGGTAACATGTATATACCAGCCCAAAACGGAGTCTCCGTGTAACTAAAACCATGGAGCGGTAGGTATATGCCCTGTAGCCATATTGTTAGTAGGAACATTATAGCACCCCTCGCAAGCGATGAAAGAAAGAGGGCCATTATACCGTAGGTAAACGGCCTAACCCTAAACAGCGACAACTTGAAGAGTGGTTCCTCCTGCCTAAGTTCTATTGGTATGAATGCGATGATCAATGCCGTACCAGCTATGAAGGACGCAATGACAAGTGGGCTTGTCCAACCCATCTCTGAATTACCATAGGGCATTAATGCGTATGTAAAGCCGAGGGTTATCAACACAAGGCCAAGAGCCAGCGTCAGGTTGCCCCAGTAATCAATCTTAACCCTCACGTTTCTTCTATCAACTCTCTTTAGCTTGAATATGGACCATAGGGCGCCGGCTATGGCGAAGGGTACATTAACGAGGAACAAGAGGTGCCAATCATAATTAGAGAGTAGGCCGCCCAGTATTATGCCAAGGAAGGAACCAATAATAAATGATGCCTGGTTCAAGCCAAGCGCCTTACCTCTCTCGCCAGGTGGGAAGGCGTCCGTCAGTAATGCCGTGCTATTAACCATAAGGAAGCCACCACCAATTGCCTGGACAATCCTAAATACTATTAGGAGTAACGCACCAAAATTACCTGAGTTACTTGGTATTAATGAAAGCAATACTGAGGCTACTGTAAATATTATGAAACCAAGGGTGTAAAGCCTAGTCCTTCCGAATAAGTCAGAGATTCTACCGAAGGTAACGAGGACACTGGCGAGGACTATGCTATAGCCCATGAGCACCCAAAGAAGGTAATCAAACTCCCCAGGTAGGAATGGATTAACATTTAATCCCCTAAAAATCGTGGGTAGCGATATTAGGACAATGTACATGTTTATTGAGGACATGATCACCCCGAGCGTTGTGTTGGTCAGCACAACCCACTTATACTCCATTAACAATCAAAACCGTTATCAAAAACAAGTCATATTTAAAACTAACGCCAATAAAATAAGTAGAAATAACATCACTTTAAGTACAGTTATTATGCCATACATAATTCACACTGTAAAAACCTGGCGGCAATTATGACGCGCCTAAATGATCAGTAAATGCGATTGATTTTAAAGTTTAAATCAATATAATTATTTACCTTTACTCGAGGTATTTAGGCGCCCTTGGGTATTTGTTCCATAGTTCTGGGTCGTGGCTGATCACGAGCTTTACATTCGGCCTCCTGAGCCAGAGCTTTAACATCTTTATGCCTCTGAGGAATTCCTCGGCATTGCCAAGTAGCCAACCTTTATTCTCGACCTCTAACTCCCTTGGTAGGTGTAGGAAGTCTCCCGTGAATACGTAGGTATTGCCTGCATCCGTAGTTACCTTAATTAACATGCTACCTGGTGTGTGACCGCCGACTAGGTACAGCTCAACACCCGGTAGTAATTCAAAGTAATCGGTACTCACTGGGTTTAGGTTGGCACCCCTTAGGTTATCGATATCCACAGGAACGTAGGCGCCGGTCTTCCCGAGCCAAATCATGTATAGCGCGTGCTTTAATTCCTTCTCATGCATTACAAACATGGTCCCAGTGTCCTTGAGCAGGTAGGCCTGTCCTGTATGGTCGAGGTGCAGGTGTGTGAAGACCACGAAGTGTATATCACTGGGCTTCAAACCGATTAGTTTCAATTGATTCTCAAGTCTATTCTCATCGGTGAATTTCGTCATTGGGAATACATCCCAGGAGGATTTCGGCCAAACCCTCTGAGCCTCCGGGTGAGAGCCAGTGTCTATTAAGATGAGCCCATCCTTATGCTCAACTAAGGCCCCGGTCACTGGGATATCGACCCAAGTCGCTGGTTTGGAAACGCCTCTCTCGCCAATGACTGAGGGATCAGGTATGAACCAACCCATTTCGCCGGATAGAACACCATAGTCAAGTAGGTAGATCCTCTTTATTCCAGTACTCATCATAATTAGATGAAAATGGTAATTTTAAGTTTTACTTCTTCAACTTCTTTAATTAACAAATTACCAATACTGCATTGCATCTTTAAACATTTGCTCTAAATCTCTCTTACCAGGCACCTTTGGTGAGACCACGAGTAGGCGCTGCTGGGCGTAGGCACCCTCAGCTAAACCTGGTATATCTGCATCCTTAAAGCCCATCTCCTTAAGTCCACTTGGTAGTCCAAGGTCCTGCATGAGCCTTATCAATGCCTCATATATGGCCTCTCCAATCCTCTTGGGAGTCTCTGTGGGCTCAACATGAACACCAAGCAATTGCGCAGCCCTCGCAACCCTGTCAGGCGCCACTGCCGCTATGTACTTCATGGCCGCCGGAGCACCCATCGTAACCGATATACCATGGGGGACCAACGGATAATCAACTGGGTAGTCCGGCGGCTTCCACTCCTTAACCATGCCAGCTATTGGGTAGGCCATTGCATGAGGTATGTGAACGCCTGCGTGCCCAAAACCTATACCGGCTATTGAGGCACCAAGCATCATGTAGTATCTAGCCTCAATGTCATTGCCGTTATACGTAGCCCTCCTTAAATACCTGGCAACCCACTCAATGGCCCTCTCGGCGAACATGTCTGAAATCGGTGTGGCGCCAACGTAGGCAGGTCTCTCCGCTGGGTTCTTCGGCCTCGGCCTTGAGTAGTATGGCCTGGCCGTATATGATTCAATGGCGTGCATTAGCACGTCAAGCCCCGTGGACGCCGTAATCATCGGAGGCATACTAAGTGTGTTAAGTGGGTCAATAAGCGCAACCGTGGGCCTTATGTATGAGTGTGAAATCCCGGTCTTGACGTGGTACTTTAAGACATCAAGCACGATAACGCCTGTATTCTCGGCGCCTGTACCTGCGGTTGTTGGTATGGCAATCAATGGCTTTAACGGGCCTGGTGGAGCCTTACCCTGACCGATTGGCTTGTTTATGTAGTCCATTATTGGCGCGGGGTGAGTCGTTAGTAAATTAACGGCCTTAGCCGTATCCATGGCACTACCGCCACCGAAGGCCACAAAGCCATCGTAATTCTTATCCTTAGCGTAATTCACGGCATCCATAATGGACTCATCAGTGGGTTCAATATGCACGTTATAATAAACATCAACCTGAATACCCTCATTCTCAAGGGACTGCTTAACAGCCTCATACCTACCACTTTCATATAAGGTCCTACCAGTGACCAGGAGAACCCTCTTAAGTCCGAGCCTCTTAGACTCATAACCAGCCTCGCTCGTCACGCCAAAACCAAACTTAACAACTTGTGGAATACTCAACGAAAAAACTGTGTCCAACTCACCCATACCCATGAAAGAGAAAGCCATTACTAATAAATCATGATTTGCCATTTTAAATTTTACCCTATAATCCTGATTAGAAATTCTAAGTTTTATCTGTTATAAAGGACCATAAATAACTGATAGAATATCAAACACATAAGCAAGTAGCATTTAATAAACTAAATACATAATGAATGGGGTACTACCATGTACAGTATTAAAACAATTTTATTTATACCCTATATACATGAAATTATTTATAAAATAATGCGTCATAATTATGTTGAGTTATTAATTATATGATAAGTAAAGCTTTAATGCAATTAACCTTATATTTAATATGTATGGTTGAGCTCACGAGAGACGTAGCTCTTAAGATGTATGAATTGATGGTTAAAATACGTTATTTCGAGGACACGATTAGAAAGTGGTATTGGGAGGGTAAGGCGCCAATCTTCGATATTGGTTCCGGTCCAATACCTGGTGAAATGCACCTGGCCGCTGGTCAGGAGCCTGCGTCTGTCGGAGTTATGATTCACTTAACTCCAGCCGATGCAGTATTTGCGACTCATAGGGCTCACCATGTGGCCATCGCCAAGGGTGTTGACTTGAAGAAAATGGCGGCTGAGATTTTTGGTAAGAAGACTGGACTTGGTAAGGGTAAGGGTGGGCACATGCACTTATTCGACTCGATCGTCAACTTCGCATGTAGTGGAATTGTTGGTGCTGCGTTTCCGCAAGCCATTGGCGCCGCACTTGGCTTTAAACTTCAGGGGAAGAATAATGTGGCGGTTGCTTACGGTGGTGATGGTGCAGCCAATCAGGGGACGTTCCATGAGGCAATTAACCTAGCTGCAATTTGGAAGTTACCGGCAATATTCGTGATTGAAGATAATAAATGGGCAATATCGGTGCCTAAGTCGAAGTCAACAGCGATAGCTAGGAATAGTGATAGAGCCGTGGCCTATGGAGTACCTGGAGTCTTCATACCTGATAACGATTTATTTGCCCTATTTGAGGCTGCTAGGGAGGCTGTTGATAGGGCTAGGAGGGGTGAGGGACCAACACTCATTGAAATTGAGACCTATAGATTCTATGGGCATTTTGAGGGTGATCCCGAAATTTATAGGCCTAAGGAGGAGGTTGAGGAACTTAGGAAGAGGGATCCGGTAATTAGAGTTAAGGATGAGTTAATGAGGAGGGGTTGGCTTGATGATAAGGAGGACGCCCAAATACAGGCTAGGGCTAGGGCTGAGGTTGATGAGGCCGTGAAGTTCGCTCTGGACAGTCCATACCCAGAGTCCGAGGAGGCTCTTAGAGATGTATTTTCATTACCAGAACCGGTTGGTAAGGTTGATGTTGGTTGGCCATCCACAAGTGGTAGGGTATTACCTGCTTATATGGCGATTTCCGAGGCAATAGCCCAGGAGATGGAGCGTGATTCAAGGGTTTTCTACATGGGTGAGGATGTATGCGCCTATAATGGCATATTCGGCATAACTCAGGGCTTATGCTCGAAATTCGGGCCTGATAGGGTTAGGGATACTCCGATTTCCGAGGCTGGGTTTATAGGGGCTGCGGTTGGTGCGGCGGCAGTCGGTATGAGACCGATAGTGGAGTTAATGTTTGTGGATTTCCTGGGTGTGACTTTCGACCAAGTATTTAATCACATGGCTAAGAACCACTACATGTCTGGTGGGCAGGTTAAAATGCCCATAGTATTGACAACAGCAATCGGCGGTGGCTATAACGATGCAGCCCAGCACTCTCAAGTACTTTATGCCTTATTTGCTCATGTACCTGGGCTTAAGGTTGTTGTACCTTCCAACTCATATGATGCTAAGGGATTAATGATAAGTGCCATTAGGGATGATGATCCCGTGGTGTACATGTTCCACAAGAAGATACTTGGCCTGCCCTGGATGTCATATCCAAAGACTGCGCTGACGCATGTACCTGAGGAGGAGTATACAGTACCAATTGGTAGGGCCAGGATTGCTAGGGAGGGTAGGGATGCTACCATAATTACGGCTGGTCTCATGGTACACTATGCATTGGAGGCTGCTGATAAATTGGTCAATGAGGGTATTAGTGTTGAGGTGGTTGATTTGAGGACGATAAAGCCACTTGATAGGGAGACAATAGTGAATAGCATTAAGAAGACTGGCAGGGTACTCGTGGTTGATGAGGACTACCTGAGCTTCGGCCTGACTGGTGAGGTGGCGGCCATAGTCTCCGAGGAAGCTCATGGGTACTTGAAGGCGCCATTTAAGAGGTTAGCTGTGCCAGATGTACCGATACCCTATAGTAGGCCTCTTGAGCAGTTCGTAATACCGTCAACGGACAAAATAGTGAGTGCCATTGAGGATTTAATGAAGTAAGGCGATACATTGAAGTTATTAATGCCTCATATTTAAAAATAAAAGGTGATCACTATTGCGTAAGGTTGGCCTGGTCGTTAATCCAGTGTCTGGAACTGACATTAGGAGAGCTACATCGACAGCTGGGTTTATTGATAACATGCAAAAGGCACGCATTGTTAAGAGTATACTAAGGGGTATTGAGTCCGCGGGTGTTGATGAAGCCCTAATAATGCCTGATTTCTATGGAATTGCTGCCCATGCACTTTGGGACTTACCACAATTAAGCCTTAAATGGAGTTTTATAGACATGAAACCCAGGGGTGACTATACAGATACTGTTAATGCCGTTAGGTACATGGTTAAGGAGAACGTAGGTAGTATAGTGATCCTCGGTGGCGATGGCACCGTTAGAATAGCATCAAAGGTCTCCGGCGATACCCCACTACTCCCAATATCCACTGGCACTAATAATGTAATACCGTACTTCATAGACGGCACCCTAGCAGGTATCGCAGCTGCTGCGGTGGCTAATGGCCTAGTTAATGACAGTGTCACGTATAGGTTAAGGAGAATATTACTGATAATAAATGGCGAAGTAATTGATCAGGCATTGGTTGATTTGGGGGCTACGCTTTACCCATTCAGGGGCGCTAGGGCTGTTATTGACCCTAACATGGTAACTGAGGCCTTCATATCACTGGTAAAACCACTTAGTATTGGTTTGGCATCAATAGGCAGTGTTCTGAGACCCAATGGCTTACCTAATGACAAAATACTTCATGTGACCATTGGATCAAGGTTTAGTATTAGGGCCGTACTAATGCCCGGTTATGTGACTAACATGGGTATTGATAGGGTTGAGGAGATAGGCCTTGGTGTTAAGGTGCCAATAAGTAGGGCGTACACAATTGAGCTTGATGGTGAGAGGGAAGTGGAGATTTTCAACGGTGATTATGTTGAGGTAATGGCTGATGATAGGGGTCCCGTCATCATAGATGTCAATAAGGCAATGCAGGAATTATTTTTAAGGCAATGTTCTAACTGCCCGTAGGATTAGGGCTTCTTGAAGTAATAAACGTCCTTTATAGCCTTCATTATCTTCTCGGTGCTTGGTATCCACTCACGCTCCAGAGCCTCACTAAATGGTACTGGTGTTGCTGGCGGTGTGACTAACTTAACGGGAGCCTTAAGATGCTCAAAGGCCTTAGAGACTGCGAGAGCTGCTATGTCGGTTGCGAAGGATGCCCTTGGGTAACCTTCATCAACCACCACTAGCCTACCCGTCTTCCTTATTGAATTCAGTATGGTGTCTTCATCGAGTGGTACTAGGGTCCTTGGATCAATAACCTCAACACTAATACCCTCATTAGTCAGTTTCTCTGCGGCTTCGAGAGCCTTGTGACCCATCCATGCAGTTGCGACCACAGTTACGTCCTTACCCTCCCTCTTAACATCAGCAACACCAAACGGTATTTTATAGGGTCCCTCGGGTACTGGGCCTCTAACGCCATAGAGCATCTTGTGCTCAATGAATATTACTGGGTCCTCCTCATCAAGTGTTGCTGTTAGTAGTAGGCCCTTGGCATCGTATGGTGTTGAGGGCATTACAACCTTAAGGCCAGGAACGTGGATAAATATCGCATGCAATGACTGGGAGTGTTGGGCGGCTGCTTGAATACCTGCGCCGCACACTGTCCTGAGGACCATGGGTATCTTAACCTTACCACCTGTCATGTACCTAAGCTTAGCCGCCTGGTTGTATATTTGGTCGAAGGCTACGCCCAGGAAGTCTATGAACATGAGCTCAGCAACAGGTTTCAAACCCATCATTGCGGTGCCCACGGCAGCTCCTATAAACCCAGACTCAGCTATTGGAGTATCCCTAACCCTCTCTGGGCCGTATTTGTCGTATAGACCCATTGTAACTCCAAATACACCACCATAAACACCCACATCCTCACCCATTATTACTACCCTCTTATCAACGGACATTGCATAGTCCAACGCCTCATTTAGGGCCTGGACAAACGTTATCTCCCTCGTGCTCGCCATACTCATCACCTCACTCCCACCTCCAAACTAATACTCCATTTGTCGGCCTTGCAAATACATCCTCATAAAGCTCCTCTGGGCCTGGGTATGGACTGTCCAGAGCGAACTTCACGGCCTCATCAACCTCATTAGACACACGCTTCCATACTGCATCAAGCTCCTCCCTAGTTGCCATGCTTCTCTCGAGCAGGTACTTCTCGAATAACTTAATTGGGTCCTTATTGTTCATCCACCACTCAAGCTCATCCTTAGACCTATAGATCTGTGGATCACCCTCAAAGTGCCCCCTGAACCTATATGTCCTGGCCTCTATTAGTGTTGGTCCCTCACCCCTCCTAGCCCTATCAACAGCCTCCTTTGTTGTCTCGTAAACTGCCAGTACGTCCTGCCCATCAACGCTCACGCCAGGTATTCCATAGGCCTTTCCTCTCTCGGCAACGCTGGTTATTAATTGCTGCTTCGAGTAGTGAAGTGATATTTGATATAGATTATTCTCACATACGAATACAACGGGTAACTTCCAAATTGCAGCTAGGTTAATTGCCTCATGGAAGTTCTGCTGATTTGAGCCTCCCTCCCCGAAGAAGGCGACTGCGACGTTATCCTTACCCAATAACTTAAAGGCCAATGCAGCGCCAACTGCATGTGGTATACCGCCGCCAACCATGCCGTTTGCACCAAGCATACCAATACTTGGGTCAGCAATGTGCATTGAGCCTCCCTTACCCTTGTTACTACCCGTCCTCTTGCCAAATAATTCGGCAAAGGATGCCTTCAGGTCACCGCCCTTGGCGATGTAGTGGCCGTGGCTCCTGTGGGTGCCCGTAATCACATCGCCGGGTTTGAGCGCGGCCATGACGCCAGTGGCCACGGCCTCCTCACCGACATATAGGTGTACGAAGCCCTTGATCTTACCCTGGGCGAAGAGTTCTGCGGCCTTATTTTCATGGAGCCTTATCTTGACCATGGTCTCGTACATCCACATAAGCTTATCCTTACTTAACTCCTCCCTCTGTGCCATAACAATGTTTCTAATTTTACTTCTTTTAAGCTTTGCTATGATTTGCATATTTATGGTCTATGAATGTAATTCATGACAAAAAGTAAATAAATAGTAATGACTTATGTTCATTTATGCCTAGAAACCCCGTGATAGGTCTCGTGATTAATCCACAGGCAGGTAGGGACATTAGGAGGTTGGTTGCCTACGCCAGTGTCTTTGATAATTCTGAGAAGATGAACATCGTGCGTAAATTAATAATGACCTTACTCGATCTTGGCATTAATAGGTACGTAATAATGCCTGAGCCCGAGGGCATCGTAACCACTGCATTGCACTCACTACCAAGTAATGCTATTGAGGGTATTGAGTATGAGTATGCCCCAATAAGGGTTAGTGGTACTTGGGTTGATACTTATGATGCCGTTAGGTACATGATTGGTAGAGTTGATGCATTAATAGTCCTTGGTGGTGATGGTACGAATAGGATAGTTGCAAAGACGGGTATTGAGGTGCCTGTCATGCCCATATCCACGGGTACGAATAACGTGTTTCCATACATGATAGAGGCCACTATTGCGGCGGAGGCAGTGGCTGCAATAGTACTTGGTTATGTTGGAGTTGAGGAGGGTGCGTACAGGAGTAAGGTGATTAGGATTTATGAGGATGGTGAGTATAGGGATGTGGCCATCGTGGATGCTGTATCCACTTCCTATCAGTACATAGGTGCCAGGGCAATTTGGGAACCTGAGTACATTAGGGAGGTTTTCACAGTGCTTAGTGCACCATATAATATTGGCCTATCATCAATAGCCGGCCTATTTAAGGAGGTTGGGCATGAGAATGATGAGGCAATATACGTTAGGTTATCAAGGGATGGAACTGGTAAGTCGTTTAGGACTGCAATAACGCCAGGCCGCATGAGTAGGCTCAGCGTTGAGGAGGTCAGGGAGGTGAGGCTTGGTGAGAGGGTTCGGTTAAGTCCTGGTTCGACGTTAATAGCCCTGGATGGTGAGAGGGAGTTCATGGTTGATCCAGGGAGTGAATTGGTGGTTGAGGCTGTCAGGAGAGGCCCATTTGTCATTGATTATAGAAAAACCCTCAGTATGGCGAAGGAAAGGGGGTTCTTCGAATCATTCAAGTAATTCCCTGGGTATTTCCACACTTATGAATTCTCTACCGAAGACCCATTCAGGCCTATTATACTTATTATAATATAGGTACTCAGCAAGTCTGAGTTCACGTTCAGTTAATTCATCCCTATAGTACTCGAAGCCCAGGTACTCCGAGTAACCCCTGAGTAACGCATACTTAACATCATCCATGTCCTTACCTGTTAGGTCATAGACATTACCAACCCTATGACTGACCTGGGTAATACCCTTATCCTGAAGCTTGGTCTTGGGCACCTTAAGGACCCTGGCAAGCATATCTAGGTTGCTACTTATGAGCATGGTTGCGTGGAATAGCACGAAGCCCTCCCTCAATCCCGCGGCTGAGCCAAGGACCTTCCTATCATTAATCTCCACATCATTAAGTCCCGGGCTCTCCGCCCTAATACCAAGCATCTTAAAGGCCAGTAATACTGGTTTTATCATTGCTTCGTACATCCTAATAACATCATTACTAACCCCATAAATATCAGGTATTATGACGGAGTATATTAGGTTGCCGAGGTCCTGATAAACGGCGCCACCGCCGGTGTCCCTCTTGGCTATTTGAACGTTGTACTGCTGAACCACGTCCATGTTAACCTCCTCCTCAGCAATCTGGAACTTACCAATGATCACCGCATTCCTATGTCTCCAGAACCAGAGGGTTGGTGGTGACTTACCAAGCAACATGAGCCTAAATATCGCCTCCTCAACCGCCAGGCTCATCCTTGGGTTATCCAAGAACTCGTGCTCCACGAGCCTAACTCTCATGGTGAGCACCCATTATTGCTTCCACGAAGTCCTCCTCAGTAACGAAGGGCACCTTAACACCACTACTGAAGAACTCATGAATAACCCTACTAACATCACCCCTACTGAATTTAACACCAGTCAACGACTTCTCAAGCATGAGCAATGCCTCCTCTGGATACATGAAGAAGTCACCCGTTATCCTAATCCAGGTTATCCTACCATCATCACTAAGTCTCAACCTAACTCTTATCAAACCCTTCTTAGCCTTATACTCATTAATTAAGGACATCTATAAATAAAGTTCTGGTCAATATTTAAAAATTCCCACTAGGTGCAATTGTTATGCTTATTACAGTACCCAATCTGTGGAATTACGATAGGTACGGGCCAGGAGTCATCACAGAGTGGTACAAGAAGGAGGGTGACCTAGTGAAGAAGAAGGAACCCCTGTGCCAAATAATGGTCATTAAAGCCACATACATAGTGGAGAGTCCAATAGATGGTAAATTAACGAGGATAATAGCCCAGAAGGGCACTAAGGTCAAGCCTGGCGATCCACTCGTGGAGATTGAGGAGGTGGCCGCGCCGCCAGCACCAACGCCAGTGCCCGCACCACAGCCAGCACCACAGGTTATCACCGCACCCGAGGTTAAGGAGTACTCAGTAATTAAGATCGAGGGTCTTAGGAGAGTTATTGCTGACAGGATGACCGAGAGCCTGAGAACCGCAGCACAGTACACATTACACATGGATGCCGATGCTACAGAGTTAGTGGAGCTCAGAGAGTCAAGATTTAAGGATTACTCATACACGGAACTACTCTCATACATAGTAATTAAGGCGCTTAAGGACTACCCAAGCCTTAATGCCCACGTTGTTAATGATGAAATGAGAATATTCAACCATGTACACCTAGGCATCGGAATACAAACGGATAATGGTCTCCTCGTGGGTGTCGTTAAGAATGCCGATACTATGGATCTGGATGCCCTTGCCAAGGGCATTAAGAGGGTTATTGACGATGTTAGGCAAGGCAGGGCAATACCGGAGGAATTGACTGGGTCTACATTCACAATAAGTAACCTGGGAATGACGGAGGTCATTTACTTCACACCAATAATAAACCCGCCGGAGGTTGCGATACTCGGTGTTGGGAAGATTAGGGACATAAACGGTAAGAAACTCATGCCATTAAGTCTAACCCTTGATCACAGGGTAATTGATGGTTATGTTGGTGCCCAATTCCTGGGTAGACTCAAGGAATTGATTGAGAAACCACACGAAGTACTGCCTGGACTACCACCTCCACCCGAGGTTTCCTTCAACCTAACCGCAATATCACTATCCAACACTAAGATTGAGGCTACCATAAGGAACTTCAGGGTAATGGTTGATGAGCCTGAGGATGCGGGAGGCACAAACGCAGCACCAAACCCAATAGAATACCTACTACTCGCTTTAGCCGGGTGTATGAATGTGACAATTAGGAAGATAGCCAGGGAGAGAGGCATTAAGATAGACTCAATGCAATTATCAATAACTGGATCACTAAATCCAGCTAAGTTCGAAGGAACAGCAAAAACAGGGAGGGCGGGCCTAACACGCATAAACATTGAACTAAGCATATCAACAACAGCACCAAGGGATGTAATAAACGACATAATTAAGGAAGCTGAAGAAAGATGCCCAGTACACGACACACTAACCCAAGGAACGCAAATAAAAATCACGATCAAATAATTTAAACAACCCAGGTAAAACTTTCATTGCCGTATCTTTCCTACTATGTTTCTTGGTATTGTTAGTGTTACTACGTAATTTGGTTCATCAACTATCTCTGAAATCCTAAGGTTTCCAATCACACTACTCAGTACGTAACCCTCCTCAGGAGTTAACCCATAGAGCCTATTCAATATCGTTAGCATATCCTCAAGCGCATCCCTAGCTGCTTGGTAAAGATCACTGGATATGCCCATGGTTGCGATAATATCAGTGGGCTCATCCCTTACGGGAGCCACCGTGAATGGCCTCCTTATACCCATGCCCTTAATCACATTAACCCTAATCCTAACCGTGGCACTGGTCTCAATGGCTGTCCCAGTCACCTCACCATCACCCTGACTAGCGTGGGGATCAGCAAGCGATAACAACGCACCCCTGACATTGACTGGTAAGTAAACCCTAGCCCCAATACCATGAAGCCTATTATCCATATTACCACCGAAGTACTGAGGCGGTATCATCTCAAACTCGCCCTCCCTAGGTGCAACACCAATAACGCCAAGGAATGGCCTAACCGGTACTTTAATGCCCTTGAGGAAGTCGCCCACGGTCTCCGCATAACCATTACTGATCCTCCAATGAACAAGTAAATCCCTAAACTTACCCTTAAGAAGACCTATGAAGCCAAGTATTGCTGACCAACCCCAATCACCCACTTGGATATCCAGTATATCAACGGCTAAGGCATCACCAGGCTCAGCACCCTCCACGTAAATAGGGCCGACAGCCGCATCGAATTTCGAGGAGTCAAGCCTAGCCAAGTCCTCCGCGGTCATTCCTGGCTTAACCTGCATTGTTGATGAGTCCGGTATTATGACCCTAACCTCATCACCATCCCTAACATGGGCGATCGGCTTTAAATTAGGACTCCACTTATAATGCAGGTTCTCCTCCTTAGTTCCATCAATGGTAATCACAACTCCTCACCCTCCTCCAGCCTTGGAATTACTGGTTTCTTCCAGGATATAAAGCCTGTGATTATAAACCAAGCTATTAGGAAGGCCATGGCTACGATTACCGGTAAGCTTATCGCAGTTGTTACTGCGGTGGCGTATAGTACGAATACATACAGTATTGAGGCTATGGTGGGTATTACAACATGAGCCCACTTAAAGAAGTTCCTCTTCCTCGAGTATAGTGGTAATGCGGTATTCACTAGGAAGTGCTCTATTGATGTCGCAACACCACCCCAAAGACCGGTAATTAGGAATGCATTTAATGGCCCTAGTGTCCAGCCAAGTACGGTGAATAGTACTAGGCCAATTATTGTGTCTAGAATCAACGCTCTATGTGGAGTCTTATACTTGGGATGCGTCATGGAGAGCCATTGTGGCAATGCGCTGTCCTTAGCCATTGTGTACATGTCCCTGGCCACAGCGTTTAGTATTGCCATGGTATCTGTAAATCCACTATTCGTAACTAATACTAGCCATAGAATGGCTATTGGAATTAAACCATACTTAACAGCCTCGGTTATGCCCGGTATGAAGTATTGGAAGTAAGATGAGGCGTTGCTAGGTCCCCAACCAATTATTAATGCGTATATCATGAATATGAAGAATACGCTTAAGAGCGTTATGACGGCAATGACACCTCTCCTAATGTTCATATGTGCCTCCCTAGCCTCGGCGCCTAGGAATGTCATTGAGCCCCAACCAGCAAAGGCCGTGAAGGCGAAGACAAGGCCCATACCAACACCTGACCAACCACCAGGTGCATAGGCCGGTGTGAATACGAGTGGGTCCCAGGGCTTGGGGGATAGGGCTATTATTATTGCTCCGCCAAGCATTAGGGCGGCTATCTCAATCATCCCTGTCCAGAGCATGTACTTAACCGAGGGTTTAATGCCTAGGTAGGGCAGTATTAATGCGAGCAATGCATCGGCAATGCCCAGTGGGAACCAGGACCAGCTTGGGAGATTAATGCCTAGTGCTGATAAGCCGTATTGAACGGCAAGGGCAGTTTCCAAGTAAATGAATGGTGTCGCCGCAACACCAGCATATAGTATGTACAACCAGCCACCCCAGGCACCAACCCTAGAGCCAAAACCCCTCTCAATATACCTATAATACCCACCACTTGATGCAACCTTAAGGGAGAACTCATAAACGGCGTATGCCGCGGATGCAACACCAAGTGCTGCAAGAACGACTGAAAGAGGCGCCGAACCATAGGCAAAGGCCACAGCACCGCTCAACGTAGCTAAGGCCGCAATTCCAGGAGCCGTGAAACTTAGAGACTGAAAAACAAGTTCCCAAAAGGTTACAACACCCCTCCTTAAACCCGTTGAGGAACTCACAAAATTATATAAACTCCCACAATTTATAAATATTATCTAGTGCCAACACAAAACTAAGGCAATTGATGAAAAAGCTTAAAATCATTAAGTTACGATTTAATATATGATTACTTAAATAACGATAATATTAACAATTTTTATTCAAATTAAAAATCTCAAATAATGAACCAATAAGTACCTTACATAATAATATCTTTATCCAACTAAAGCTATATAAAATACGTAATTATCATAATCTCAAAACAATTAATAACTCACTAAGGGTGTGATTAACGAGACAGAATTAAGCACAGGGCATGGTAGTTATTTGATCTATGAAGTATTGAGAGATAATATTGTTAATATGAAGCAAAACCCGCCGGTGTTATGAAATTAAAATTCATAGATGTGAATATTATTAGTGCTTATGCCGTAAAATCTAATAATTATTAATAGATAATGATTATTGACCATAGAAAATTTTTCATAAGATAACCAATAAGTCATGAAAAAGTTGTTGGTAGCGGGGCCCGGATTCGAACCGGGGACTTCCCGACCCGATTGGGTTCTCGGGGTTATGAGCCCCGCAGGCTACCAGGCTACCCTACCCCGCTGCAGGTCATTATTTCTACGTGCTTTTTAAGTCTTTCTTCATTTGTGAATACCTTGAATGAGCCTTATTGGAGCCTTCGTAGACTTACCACTTCTCTTTGGCCCATTGACGGCTTTATGTCTATTACTTGGTTTTTATGATGCCTTTCATTTATTTCATCTTCTTTGTCATTAAATAACCTGAGGTGTTGCTGAAGTCGGTATTTAGGTTGAGGGATTATTGCAGGCATTCATGTTCTTACGACACTCGTGTAGTTTAGGATGCGGTGACGGAGTGACCACGCCGTTAATTAGGGATGTTATAGTGGGTCTTATTATTGGGTTCAAGAATAATGAGGATAACATGGAGTAGATTAATAAGTCGTAAATATGCCAAGGAAGTAAAGGACTGGGCTCTACTGACTATTAATAGGAATAAAAACAAAGGAAAAAGAAAACAAAGGTATTTGATTAGTTTGTAAATGCAGTTATGATATGCGGAGTAGGGGTGAACATTGTTTGGGGCCGGGGCCGGGATTTGAACCCGGGTTCACGGGCTCCACAGGCCCGCATGCTTTCCAGGCTGCACCACCCCGGCACGGTGTTCCTATTATTCATGCTTTTAAGTTTTTGTCCTTAATATCTCCGTATATTTGGGCATTTTTGGTTTTGCTGTTGCCTTATTGTTTTTGTCCTATTTTTATTGGAGCCTTCTAACGTTTCTCACGTAATATATTGCGTATGTTCCTCATCATTACAATCTATGTAAATATTATCTCTTTGGTGCCTAGTGGTTTTTATCCAACGATGTACCTTTAACATGATCAATAAGTCGCTGCATTTGTACCTTAGTTAAGGATTTAGGAATTTAGGGTTACTGGTTGTCTTGATCGTTTTGCCTTTGTAGAATGGTTTAAATACCCAATTTTGTCCATCGTTTGCGGTATGAATGAGGAGATTCAGGAATACGTGGTTTTGGTAAACTTCCTATTCATAGTAATGACTGCCATATATGTATTGGTGCCTCAGTTAATACTGTTGTTTACTAACTCGGTCGTTGCAGTGGCGATTGGCACGATTGTATGGACGCTGCTTGCTTATACTCTTGTAACGAGGCGTGGGCTCTGGGCATTGATATATGCAAAGGTACATAGTGCCCTAACTGGGATCAAGGTCATTGGCATCACTAGGGTTGAGCGCATGTTATTGGTACCATACGTCATTACCTACGCCATTGATTTACTGCTTTCAGTGCTCATTAGTAATCCATTGGCTAGTATTGCTCTTAGAATCATCTCCGCATCTCCATTGATCATAATGATCATGGAGTTTGCCATAATGCCCCGCTTAATTACCAATAATGGTTTAGAGCAATATTAAGCTGAGTTGCATTTTACCTATTGGTTGCATTCAAAACTATGGTTTGTGATGGACTTCCTTAATAATTCCTCTGTGAGCCTGATGATGCTGCTATTCACGTCATTAATTTCCCTGAGGGAGTTATGCGCGTTGCTCAGCATTTCAATTCCTTCACACACCCTCCTTTTATACGGTCTCTCCCTTATCAATGCCCTATATTTGCTCATTGCCTCCTCACCCTCATTGCGATTACCCACCTTGAATGCCGCAATGGCTAGGCTAAGCCAGGTATATGCATAACCCGGCTCCCTTCTCGCTGATTCCTTGAACAACTTGTACGCTAGTTCATACCTACCTAGCTTAAAGGCGCACCAGCCTCCCCAAAGTAGGTCCTGCGGATCATCATGCCCCAGGTAAAGTTGTAATGCCCTCTCATAGGCACCCAGGGAACCCTCCCTATTCCCTATCGCCTCAAGGCATATGGCTAATCCATGCCATGCACCCGGACTCTCAGGGCAATACGCAAGGTACTCCCTGTATAGTGTCACTCCGTATGAATACTCCATTAGGCATATCGACGCCTCGGCGGCTTCATAAAGTGCCCTGCAGTATTCCGCACTCACCGCACTAGGATACACACCCTATTTAAAAGAATAACCACAACAACATCATCACGACACATCCAGGACGGAAAACACATTACTTGCCCTAACTGCTGTTAATCGTTGTTAATGCATGACGGGAGTCGTTGCTTTCCACGGCATCCCATGGCGGTATGTACCTACTTATTTCATTACCATAAACTACACCCAAAACCTCATTGATCCTCCTCCCCAGCTCATCCATGTTATTGGCTATGATGTTTACATGGCCCATTTTACGCCTTGGCTTGACCTTTGTCTTCCCATACCACCAAACGCTGGTTCCTGGTATCATCAATACCCTCCTGATTAAGTCGTCGCCGTACGGTACACCGAGCATGTTTACGATAGCAGAGGGCTTCAGCAATTCAGTAGGGCCTATGGGCATGCCTAGGATTGCCCTGATGTGGTTCTCGAATTGACTCACAGCCGCACCCATTAACGTCCAATGCCCCGAGTTATGAACACGGGGTGCAAATTCATTAATCAGTACCTCGCCGTTTCTAGTCACGAAGAACTCAACGGTAAGGACGCCTACGTAATCCAGGGTATTGGCAAGCCCTATAGCTAACTCCCTAGCATTATTGGCCGTCTCATCATCGATCCTCGCAGGTGATATACTATAGAGGAGTATTCCGTTGTGGTGGTGATTCTCGGTCACGGGATACGTGAGGACATGGCCGTCACTTGACCTAACGAGTATCACCGACACCTCCCTATGAATGTCCACGAATTCCTCAGCTAATAATGGGAATTCCCTGGGTACCCTATTGGCATCGTCATCATTCATTACGTAGTACTGGCCCTTACCGTCATAGGCACCACGAGGTACCTTAAAGACCACCCTACCGAATCGCCTAATTGCCCTATTCACATCCTCCACATTGTTAATAATCATGAAACTGGGTGTTGGAAAGCCATTGTCCCTAAGGAAGGACTTCTCAATTATCTTATCCTGCTTTAGCCGTATTGTTAATGAACCAGGTCTCAATTTACCATCCTCCTCAGCCATCTTTATGGCGCTTGGGTTAACATGCTCGAATTCAAAGGTAACAATGTCTGACCTATTCACAAGCTCCATCCAGGAATCACCGATGTACCTACCATCCGAGGCACCGAGGGCTGGTGCCTGTGGATCCTCATCGTGAACCAGGAACTTTACCCCTAATTTCCTGCCCTCCAGGATCATCATTAGGCCCAGCTGCCCACCGCCCAGTATGCCCACTACCTTACTCATACCTGAGCACCGTGTTCAATACGTCTCTCTTCATCGAATCCATGAGTTCCACAACCCTTGCCCTGAACTCGGGGTACTTAATGCCCAGTATCCTGGCTGCGAGTAAGGCCGCGTTCTTGGCGTTGCCGATTGCCACGGTGGCCACTGGAGTGCCGTAGGGCATCTGGACTATGGATAGTAATGAGTCGAGGCCATTTAGGTGCTTGCTGGGTATTGGTACCCCTATCACGGGTAATGGTGTTAGTGCCGCCGTCATGCCCGGCAGGTGCGCAGCTCCACCTGCGCCTGCGATTACCACCTCTAAGCCATTATTAATCGCGGATTTCGCGTAATCAAACATTAACTCAGGCGTTCTATGGGCTGACACAACCCTTGCCTCGTTTGGTATGCCCAATTGGTTTAGTAGTTCCACGGCCTCCCTCATCACGTCCCAGTCATTTTTACTGCCCATTATCACGCCCACGAGTGGTTTTGTGCTCATTATGGTTATTGTTTAAAGAAAACTTTTAAAAGTATTTTTTCATTATTAACCGTAGTATGCCCGTGTATTGTTTAAATAAAGAATTAAATGAGGTGCCAACACATGCCCCTCAGCGATAATGAGAGGACCATCATTAGGAAATACCTGGATAGGGAACCAACACAGACCGAGTGGTTGGTGTTTGATGCTGAGTGGAGCGAGCACTGCTCATACAAGAGTAGCAGGAGGTTTCTCAAGCTACTACCCAGCGAGGCACCGCACGTACTTAGGGGACCTGGCCTTGACGCCCCACTAATTCGCGTAGGGAATCTAGTGGTTAGCTTCAAGATAGAGAGCCATAATCATCCATCTGCCGTGGATCCCTACGACGGTGCCGCAACAGGCGTCGGCGGCATAGTGAGGGATATACTGACCACGGGATTAAGGCCCATCGCGTTAATGGACAACCTACACTTCGGCCAATTGAATAATCCCCACGCCCAATGGCTAATGAGAAACGTCATTAGGGGGATCTCGGACTATGGAAATAGGATCGGAGTGCCTGTAGTTGCTGGCGAGGTGTGGTTTGATGAATCGTTCACCACTAACCCAATAGTCCTGGTGACGTGCATCGGTGCTGGTAGGCTGGAGGATGCCGTGATGGGTGAGGCAAGCCCTGGTGATTTAGTCCTGGTGATCGGCAATGACGTGGGCAGGGACGGCATGCTCGGCAGCTCCTTCGCCTCTAAGGTACTGGATAAGTCGAGAGACGAAATAGGCGCTGTGCAGGTGGGTAATCCGCTACTTGAGAAGTTATTGATTGATGCAATAATCGAGTTAAGGAACGGCGGTTTGGTTAGGGCTATTAAGGACGTGGGCGGCGGGGGTTTGGCCACTGCATTGAGTGAACTTGCTGATCAATTTGGCCTTGGTATTGAGATCCACCTGGATAGAATTAGGACAAGGGAGAATATAATGCCTGAGGAGATCCTGGTCTCTGAGTCCCAGGAGAGGGTGGTTATTGTGATAAGTAGAGATAAGTTAAAGGAAGCTGAGGAGGTGCTGAGGAGGTACGGTGTTGGTTATGACGCAATTGGTGCATTAACGGGTAATAACAGGTTTGTGGCTTACTATGGGAATGAGGTGGTTGTTGACTTACCAATAAAGTTCATAACGCATGCACCGGAGACTAATTACGAGTTTAGGGAACCGCAGTACCTAAATGGGTTGAGGGTTATCCCTGAGCTACCCGAGGTGCCGCTCAATGAGGCGCTACTTAGGGTATTGAGTAGTCCCAACATTGCATCGAAGGAACATGTATTCAGTCTGTATGATTATGAGGTTGGTGTTAGGACAGTGATTAAGCCAGGTAGGGCCGGTGCAGCAGTGCTTAGGCTCCTTGATATTGATGGAGGTGATGGTAAGTTGGGAATTGCCGTGAAGGCTGATGCGAACCCGAGGTACTCGTTCCTTGATCCATTCATTGGAGCCGCCAATTCCCTGGCCAAGGCCTATAGGAATGTGGTTGCCGTTGGTGCGGAGCCCCTGGCCGTCGTTGACTCAATAAACGTGGGCAACCCCGAGAAGCCCGATAGGTATTGGTACTTCGTGAACTCAGTAATGGGTCTTGCCTGGATTGCCCGTGAACTCAACATACCAATAGTGGGTGGCAAGGTTAGTTTCTATAATGAGGATTCCAAGGGCAATGTCATTAAGCCCGTGGTTGCCGTGGCCGCGTTAGGCCGGGTGGATGATGTGGATAAGGTTGTAGATGGCGGGCTCGTTGATGGCGGTTCATTAATAGTCATAGGTGATACGGCAATGGACATAGGTGGTTCTGAATATCTTTATGCCGTTCATGGTATTGTCAGGGGCATGCCGCCGAGGCCTAGACCTAGGGATGAGGTTAGGAATTCCAGGGCTGTCCTTAGGTTGATACGGGAGGGCTTGGTGAGGGCCGCCATGGACGTGGGCGTTGGTGGTTTATTAACTACCCTGAGTAAGATGGCTTTGATTAATGGGGTTGGCCTTAGTGTTGATTTGTCTAGGGTGCCCACTGGGGATTGTTACCTTGACCCAACCATGGTTGCCTTCTCAGAAACCAATGCAAGGTACGTAGTGGAGGTTAGTGAGGGTGACCTCGGTGAGGCAATGGGCATTCTCCAGAACCTCAACGTGCCATTTTCTGTGATTGGTAGGTCAAGTGGTAGTGGTATTATCGTTCGTTGGGGCTCCCGGGAATTAATAACATTGAGGCTCGACGACCTGGCAAGTGCCTATTATCCGCAGTGGGGTGACCTGTAGTGTGCGGTATCTGGGCTTACCTGGGTCTCAATGCCGGCGGTAATGCCGCTAAACTGATACCATGGCTGATACATAGGGGTCAGGAGGGCGTCTCGTTCGCATGCCATGTAAACGGCGGGATCCTCAAGCTTAATGATGCATCTACCGTTAAATCAACACTGTGCCTTGGGCATGCTAGGTATAGTACGAGTGGTCCATATGGCGTTGAGCTTCAGCCTATCGTGATTGGCAATGACTTTGCCCTGGTATTTAATGGCACAATAAGTAATTACATTGAATTAATCAAGAGGTTGAGGGATCTTGGTGTCGATATTAGGACAAACTATGATGCCTTGGTTTTGGCTCATTACGTGAGGGAATTACTTACTAGGCTGGGTGTTGATGGTGGCGTCAATGAACTTTTCCGCACACTCCGTGGCGGCTACTCCATAATAATCATTTGGAGAGACTCCTTAATGGTGGTTAGGGATCCCTGGGGCATTAGGCCTCTTGCCATTGGTAGTGATGGTAATGGCATAGCCATAGCGTCGGAGACGGCGGCGCTTGAGGCCTTGGGCATGAATTGGCGTGAGGTGGAGCCTGGTAAGGCCCTGGTACTGCATGGATCAGGCGGGGAGTACTGGGTTGAGGGTCCTAGGGTTAGGAGGGCCCATTGTGCGCTTGAGTACATATACTTCCTAAGGCCTGATTCTCACTTTAATGGTATTAGTGTTTATGATGCTAGGCGGAGGCTTGGCATGGCACTGGCCCGTAAGGAGAAAAACCATGATATTGACCTTGTGACTCCTGTGCCGGAGACCGCTAGGATTGCGGCGGAGGCCTATGCGGAGGGTATTGGTAAGCCAATACATGAGTTGATAATTAAGAATAGGTATGTTGGTCGTGGTTTTATCAAGCCTCCCAGTGAGAGGTCTGTGAATATGTATAATGTGATTAGGGATGTAGTTAGGGGTAGGTCTATAGCCCTTGTTGATGACTCCATTATAAGGGGTGATACCCTCGAGAAAGTTTTGCCTAGGTTCAGGAGGACGGGGGCAAGGTCCATACATGTCAGGGTTTCTTCACCGCCAATCAGGTACCCATGTTTCATGGGCATGGATTTCCCAACGAGGAGTGAGTTAGTGGCCCACGGCAGATCAGTAGATGAGGTTAGGGATCACCTCGGTGCTGATTCCCTGGTTTACTTAACGGTTGACGAACTCATGGATGCCATAGGAACCACCGAGCTTTGTACTGCGTGCTTCACTGGTAATTATCCATTCAATATCAACATTGACGAGACAGAGAAGGCATTCTCTGGGGATAGGGTATGGGAGTCTCAGGCTTTGTAGGCGTGATTTCCTTCCACGAAGGGTGGGACGTGAGCAAGATACTTAGGTATGCACTACCTGTGCTTAGGCACAGGGGTAATGATACTGCCTGGGCTGCCCTACTAAGCAGTGATAGTAGGTTCGTTATACAGGAAGTTAAGGAGGACAGCAATATCCCAAGTGGTTGGGCAGGGCTTCTGTGTCTATACACCAATGAGGCATCAAGGGGCCTTGTTAAGTGCGGTAATACCGATATTGCCTATTGCGTCGAGGGCGTTGTAGTGAAACCCACGGAGGTATGCAAGTTGGTTAACGGTGATGGCGAGGCCCCTGCCTACACGTCCCTCGTGGCCTTGACCAGCTACGGTGAGTTAATAGCCTATCGACCCGTCACTGGATTGAGGAACCTAGTCCTCGGTGCCTACGGCTTCGACCTAGCCATGATATCCAACGAGAGTTCCGCCATAAATGCACTGGGTGGTGAAGTAAGGCTCTTTGTCGAACCTGGATCCATAGTAAAAGCCAGTAAGTTAAACCTATCGATAGGTAGGTTCACGGACAATACCCGCAGTAAACTATGTGTCATGGAGTTCATATACCTATCGAGGCCTGATTCCGAGGTAGATGGGCACCCTGTCTATGAATTTAGGAAGGCGTTGGCTAGGAGACTGGCCCTTAGGTTGATGAATAGGGTTGATGCAGATCTCGTTATCGGAATGCCCGAGACCGGTATAATTTATGGAATTAAGGCCGCTGAGACCCTGAGGAAGCCCTTTGAGTATGCTCTTCTTAATATCGAGAGACGCAGATCGGCGCTGAGAGACGACTTACTGGACAAGGTATCCTCCGTGCACCTAAAGCTCAGTCCAGTAATTAGTGCGATTAGAGGCAGGAGAATTCTATTGGTTGATGATTCGTTACTTACGGGAATATCCATTAAGGAGGCATCACAGGTGCTTAGGCACAGGGCTGGGGCTAGGGAGGTCCACGTCGCCATAGCTAGCCCAAGGATCATTAGAAGTTGTCCCTACGGTATTGACATGCCTCCAGACAATCAACTACTTGCCAATGCCTTCAGTAATTATGCCGATGCCCAGAGGGTTCTTGAGGTTGATTCATTGACGTGGTTGAGCCTTGATGATCTATACGCCACGGCTGATGAGGCAGGCATAGACAGGGATCACCTGTGCACCTATTGTCTCAAGGGTGATAAACATGAGCTGGACCTATGAGAGGGCTGGGGTTAGCCTAGGTAAGCATGAGGAAATGCATGTGATGGCTCACGATGTTATACGTGATGCAGCAAGTAGATTAGGCATTACATTGATGGAGGGTGGCTTCACTAGGTCTATGCAGCTTGACAATCATGAAATAACACTGCACACTGATGGTGTCGGTACTAAGTCCATGATTGCGTGGACCACGGGCAGATTGGAGGTGCTTGGTTGGGATTGCGTTATTGGTAATGTTAATGACATAGCCTGTGACGGCTTTACACCCATTGCACTTACTGACTATATAGCCATATCCGGTAATGATGCGGATGCCGTACGCAAAGTCCTCAGTGGTATTAGGGACGCAGCCCTAGCGGTTAAGGCTGCCCTCTTGGGTGGTGAGACGGCCATAATGCCTGACCTGGTCAATGGAATTGACGTATCATGCACAGTACTCGGTATTAAGAACACTGGGAATTATGAAATGACGAAGGCTGGTGATATAGTTATTGGTATTGAGTCCAGTGGGTTGCACATGAATGGGTATACGCTTGCCCGTAAGGTTTTACTGGGCAGGTATGGCCTGGAGGATGAGATTTGCGGTGATAAATTAGTTAACTGGCTTCTAAGGCCCACTGCCTACTATGGGGACTTACTGATTAGACTCTATGGCGGTGGCTTAATTAAATCGGCTGTTCATGTGACCGGTGGAGGCTTCACCAAGATGAGGAGAGCAATTGGTGATTTAGGTGTTGAGCTAGAGGTGCCTGAACCGCCATGTATATTTAAGGTCATTAGGGAGACGGGCAATATTGAGTGGGGCGAGATGTATAGGGTGTTTAATATGGGTATTGGTCTTATGGTGATGACAAGTGAGGAACGCGTGGATGATGCTGTTAGGGTGATCAGGAGTTCGGGCTTTAATTACTGGGTTCTTGGAAGGGTGGTTGATGGTGGCGGGATTAATATTTCAATGAATAATGGTGTTAAGTTACGTGTTTAATGGCACACCGAGTATTTTATTCATTTCCTCATAGGATTTGACTAAGTCCATGGCTGAAGCGCCCTTCCTGAATAATTCCTTATCTAAGTGTCTGCCATTGATTAGTACCCTCATGGTATCGCCGCTTAATTCATCAGCAAGAACCAGGTTATTTGACTTATCAAATCCAAACTCCAGTTTAAAGTCCACGAGCATCAATCCCCTACTCACCATGTAATCGCTTAAAATCTCATTAACCCTTAATGCAATGCTTATTATTTCATTCAATTGCTCCTGACCCGCCAACCCGGCCTCTATTATATCGTCAGTGGTTATTAATGGATCATGAAGTTCGTCACTCTTCAGGTGAAACTCAACGAGGGGTTTGCTGAACTTCGTCATTGGCTTCATTAGGGGCATCCTCTTTAGGAACGAACCATAGGCGTAATTCCTAACAATAACCTCTATCGGTATCATCCTGAGTTCCCTCACCAGTATTTTCCTGTCGCCATCCCAATCAACCAAGTGATTCCTAATGCCATGCCTACCCAGTAATCCCATGAGGAATGCCGTCTGGGCCGCGGCTAACCTACCCTTACCCGGCGCGTGCTCTTTCCTGGCGCCGTCGAATGCCGTGACTTCATCCTTGAATTCCATAACGAGGAACTCATTATCAACCCTGTAAACCCTCTTGGCCTTACCCTCGTAAATTAACTCCCCGGTCCAGTTACTGGCCATACTCAGTAATGATTTCTTCTTGTTATTTAAGGTTTACTTAATTAATTAAATAAATACCCTGGATTATATTGGTAATTTCTTCCTGTATTATTTAATTAATTATTTAAATAATATGTTTAATAATTTAATTGAATAATTTAAGGGAAACAATTATTAAGGCTGTAACGCGATTATTTAATCAACTATGATAAGGAGCAAGGTCCTAATTGTGGGCGATGGCGCCAGGGAGCACGCCCTAGCTGCAAGGCTTAGTTTGAGCGTTCACGAACCAAGGATAAGCGCATTGGTTGTGCATGAAAATCCAGGGATTAGGAGGATCGTTGAGAGGAGCGGCGGTGAGTTAGTGAAGTCTGGACTGGACCCAAGGGGCCTGGTTGAAGCCGTTAATAGGGTTAACCCTGACCTAGTGGTAATTGGACCCGAGGAACCTCAGTTTGCCGGTGTTGCCGATAAGGCCGCTGAACTGGGTATACCAACCTTTGGGGTCCCTAGGTCTTTAGCCATGATAGAGCAGAGCAAGGCCTTCGCAAGAGCCTTAATGTGGAAGTACAGGATACCCGGTAGGATTGCCTTTAGGGCATTTAGGGATATTAACGAGGCGCTTCATTACATATCCAGCGCAGGCTCCGTTGCGATAAAACCAGCCAGACAGAGCGGTGGTAAGGGAGTTAGGGTGTTTTGGGATAGACTGGCCTACCTTAGAGATGGCGTTAATGAGGCTAAGGTATCCCAGGTACTTGCTGTATCCAGGGATATGGCCGCCTACGACGATATTGACGCGCGTATCGTTGTTGAGGAGGCCGTAACAGGCGTCGAGTATACAGTGCAAGTGATAAGTGACGGTAAATCCATTATTGCGTTACCGCCAATTCAGGACAACCCACACGTATTCGATTATGATGTAGGCCCTGAGTGCGGTGGAATGGGCGCCATAGTGGGTCCAGGTTCATCACTACCCTTCCTAACCCAGGAGGAGTATGAGGAAAGCGTAGAAATAACTAGGAAGTCATTGGATGCACTACAGCGTGAGACCGGGCTTAGGTATGTTGGTGTGTTGGGTGGCCAATTCATGCTCACCACATACGGACCGACGCTCATTGAGTACTACAGCAGGTTCGGTGACCCTGAAGTCTTAAACGCATTGGCGATGCTCAATGATGATTTGCTCGAAATAATGGAGGCAACCGTGGATGGCAGATTATCAAGCATAAAGTACTCATTTAAGAGGAGTGCTGTGGCCATTTCAAAGGCCGTGGCACCCATGGGCTACCCACACAATAGGGACTTGGCTCGTGGCAGATCAATAACTATCGATATTGATAGAATAAGGAAGTTGGGTTGTGAGGTTTACTTTGGGTCGGTTATCGAGGAGGACGGACTTTACAAGACCCTGGGCTCAAGGGCAGTGGAGGTTCTAGCCGTGGGTAATACATATAGGGAGACCTATGAAAAAATCGAGAATTGCATAGCCCATATCAAGTCGCCGGATTGGCAACTAATACATAGGCGGGATATAGGGAGCAGGGAATTAATTGAGAGGAGGGTGAAGGAAGCCGAGCGCGTCAGGGCAGTTTATAAGTGGAGGAGGAGTCATGGGCTGGGCAGGGTAAGAATTGACTGGGTACCTGGTGGCGAAATCACCGTATATGACTACACATAAGGGTACGCTACTGGATATGCCGTATCACAATATATTAAGACTCCCTGCTTCATTGCTCCACCTTGCCCCTGGAGTGTTTGCCCCAGAGGTAGAGGGCGAGGCTCTGCAGTTAGGCTGGCTCCTAGTCCCATGCTTTGGGATACTAATGCTCGCGTTCAGGACCCTATAATCAGCAAAACGTCTTGTAATGGATTCCGTATCAGTGCCATTGATGCTCTTAATAGAGTGATTCCTACTTTCCCGGTTAATTTCCATTTTTCCTGAATAGTGAACCGTCGTCAAATATTTATTTGCATAACTCCGCTAATGGCCATCAATGCTTAACAACCCACTATTTACCCATATGATATTTCATGAAATGTTATTAAATGGCGAAAAACTGGTAATACATAGTTAGGCATAGATAACTATAGTAACATTGAGTTATACATTAGTTACTAACTTTACAAGCACAAGTCAAATTAATTCTGTGAAATCATCAAAACCGATGAGCACAGGCAACAATCCCTTTAAACTACTGGATGACATAAGCATGAGATCCTTCCACCTTAAGTACATGTTAGTAGCTGCCATGGGCACCTTCACTGATGGTTACGACCTATCAACATTAGGTGTTGTACTGCCCTATGTGTTAATGAGTTATGGAATATCGAGCCTGAAGTCACCAGCTGGGGTTTTCTGGTCAATATGGCTGAACGCATTACCCGTGTTCGGCTTCTTCATGGGTGCACCACTGTTTGGTTACCTAAGTAAACTAGGTAGAAAGACATTCTACGGGTGGGATGCACTATTGATGGCCGTAGGTGCAGCACTTCAACCCTTCATGCCCAACCTAATATTACTGGGCGCGGCTAGGTTCATTATGGGCATTGGGCTGGGTGCAGATTATGTCTTGTCTCCCACCATAATTGCCGAGGTATCGAATGCGAGGGATAGGGGTAAGTTATTGGCGCTTGGTTTTGGTGGTTTTTGGAATTTTGGAGCGGCTGCGGCGGCCATTACCGTGCTCATAATGTTAATTGCAGGATTCAACCCAGGCCTAATATGGAGAGTTGCATTAGGCATTGGTGCCGTGTGGCCAGCAGGCGTTGTTTACCTAAGGAGAAGATTCCCAGAGACTCCTAGGTACTCTGCGATAATTGCCAGGAACCTTGAGGAATTTAGGAGGTTTGTGATGGCGATACTTGGTACTCACCACAATATTCAAGAAGGTACCCTGAGTCACGAGGAGATAGAGGAAATAATGCTATTTAGGAAATACCTTAAGTACATAGCGCTTGGTGCATTGCTATGGTTAATCTTCGACATACCTGCCTATGGACTGAACTTCTTCGTATCATACATAGCACAAAGCATCAAGATGACCCCTGTTTACCTGCAATTACTCGGCACAGCCTTCACACTACCCGGCATAGCGCTAGCGTGGTTACTACTCGATAGATGGGGTAGACGCAATGCCCAGGGATACGGCTTCTTACTCACTGGCCTAACATTCCTAATATTCTCATACTTCGTCTACACATACTCCAGAAGCCCTAATGCCGCCGCACTACTGTTTCTACCCACAATAATATCCTTTGGACTCGCTAAGACTTGGATGCAGATGGGACCAGGTTCGGTAGTTGCTGTTGGAGCGCATGGCGTCGAGTTTTCCCCAACAAAAATTAGGGGTATTGGGCAAGCAATCAATGTCATTGGCGGTAGAACCGGTGTCCTAATAACTACCTTCGTATTCCCAACACTCTTTGTTGCCAGTTCATACACGGCCTACATATTCCTCGGCCTAGTCTCAGTGATAGGCGCCGTGCTAACCTTCACTCTGATACCCGAAACGAAGGGGCTAGGGCTTGAGGAGATATCGTTAAAGCTCTCAGGGGATTCTTAAAATAATGAGTACCTGGTTTCAACTTCAAAAATATCTGAATATCCGATTTATCTTCTACCTAACCTTAATCAGTGATGCAGCCGATCTAGCCTTCTCCCTGGCCTCCTGTACGGTATTCCCCGTGGCTAGCACAATGCCCATCCTCCTGTACCTATATGTGAAAGGTTTCCCAAATAACCTAACCTGGACCCCGGGTATCTTCAGTGCCTCCTCAAGTCCCGTAATCCTCGGTGCCCAGGTCTCGGTCTCCGCAAGGATCACGTGCGCCGCTGCTGGCGTTACCAGTCTGACCTCAGGTGTTGGTAGCCCCAGGGCACTCCTCACATGTACCTGGAACTCACTTATGTTTGTACTGACCAGTGTGACTAGGCCCGTGTCGTGGGGCCTAGGCGATGCCTCACTGAATAGTACCCTGCCGTCCTTGGTGATGAGTATTTCAACACCGTATATGCCGAGGCCTCCCAACTCATTGACAATCCTAACTGCGTACTCCCTGGCCTTCTCAACAACTCCGTTACTCACCATGGCTGGGTGCCAGGACTCTATGTAGTGATAGACACCCTCAGGTCTCTGGTGTTCTATTGGCGGTATAGTGGCAGTCACCACATTATTATTTAGTGAATACCTATACGTTAATACCGTTAACTCCCTGCCAATCTTAACGTACTCCTCAGCCACGACTCTCTTACCGCCACCCCTAGCATGGGCTAGGGCTTCCTTGAACCCCCGTTCAGCATCGTCATAATTATTCACAAGCACGTGTCCATGCCCACTGGAACTCATTTCTGGCTTTAGTAGGCATGGGAAGCCCAGGTCCTTACATACCCTTCTTACGTCATCAACATCCTCAACAAAGAAGTACCTAGTAGTTGGTAATTGGAGTCTCTCGGCAGCTAACCTCCTAAGCTCAATCCTGTTCATACAGACCTTGACCGCCCTGGCGTTGGGCACGACCCTAAAGCCCTCCTCCTCGAGCTCCGTAAGCGCCCCCGTGTCTATGGCCTCTATCTCAGCAATAATAGCGTCAGGGCCTTCCCTACGTACCAGTGACTTGATGGCATTACCATCAAGCATATTGATTACGTACCTCCTATGTGCCACGTGCATAGCTGGGGCCATGTCATATCTATCCACTGCGATGACCTCAATACCCATGCGTTGAGCCTCAATAGCCATCTCCTTACCCAATTCACCACTGCCCATTAGCATTATCTTCTTAGAGCCCTCGAGTAAGGGTGGGCCTATCTCCATCACCAACCACCACTAAGACTCTCCCTAAGACTAAGCCAAAGTTTGAGCCCACCTGGCATAAACCTCCTTGGAGCCAGTACTGACTCTGCTGACCTCTCTGGATGTGGCATGAGCCCGAGTACGTTACCACCGTAATTAGCGACACCTGCTATTGAAGCCACTGAGCCATTTGGGTTCTCTCCGAAGTACGTAAATGCTACCCTGGCCTCATCAACATTGTCTATAAAGTACCTGCCCTCACCGTGGGCAATGGGCATTGATACAACCTCATTAGGTTCATAGACCTTGGTGAAGGGTGTCTTGGAATCATTAACCCTGACCCAAACCCACTTGGTTATGAACCTGGGTGGGTCATTGGGTAGTAACGCGCCGGGCAGTAGTCCCGCCTCCACTAGTATCTGGAACCCATTGCAAATACCCAGTACGGGCATGCCGCCCTCTGCGTCCATAATGATCTCCTTCATCGCCCGGGACCTTGCCGCGATAGCTCCGGCCCTCAACCAATCCCCGTAACTAAAGCCTCCAGGAACAACCACGGCATCGTAAGTACCGTGCCTATAATCATCGTACCAAACAAGCTCCGTATTAACCCTAACGACATTTTTGAGTGCATGAACTACGTCAAGATCACCATTGGTACCTGGAAACCTAATCACGGCGACCCTAGGCACCCTCAACACCCAACACCAGCAGTTTATGGACTGTTGGGTTGTAAATGCGAGTCCTCGTACAAAGATCCTCAACGTACTTAATAGCTTCGGACTCACTGTTGGACTCAACAACGAAACCCAGGTACTTACCGCTAATCACCCTATTAATGCTATTGAAACCGTTGGTAATAACGAGATCCCTATGTATGGTTTCACCCTCGGGATCACGTGAACCCTTGAGGATAATGACCACGTGAACCAAGTACCTGCCCTGTGCCTCGCTCATTGATTAATCAAATAATTAAATATTATTTAAAGGTTTCCCTTAATAATCTTCGTTTATTATTTAATAAATTAATTAAACAACACCTAGGTCACTATGTCCATTAACCTACCCCTGCCCAAGGCATCCTTAATCTCAATGGCAATTCTCTCGCCCATATCAATGGGCTTATCAAAGTAGAGGGTGGAGTATGGACTTCCAACGCCCATGTAAACATTTGTTCCAGCGACGATCCTCCCGGAGAACTCGAAGACCACTATGCTCATGTCATCCCTGATGATTGATTCAAGGCTGAAGGGACCAATCATACCTGGTGGAACCAACTCGTGCACAGCCTTCACGAAGTCCTCCCCGTACCTCTGCACCGTGGGTAATAGCGATTCTCTTAGAACCATTGGTAAGTTCCCGACTACCACGAACGTAGGCTCCTCAAACCCGAAGACCCTACCGTCAACATTACTCTCATACCTAATGTCCATGCCCATGATCTCAACCCTATCACGCATTCTCGATGTGAAGTAATGATAATAGGCGGGTACTCCAATGACATACTCCTGTATTATGAAGTCCTCCTTAATGCTACTTAACCTCCTAATGAGCTCATCTTTATCCCTGGCAATGAAGTAGCCCTTACCGCCCTTGGCCCCATAGAGCTTAACAATGACTGGACCATCCACCATACTTGGGTCATCAAATGACTTGGGTATTGATATTCCAGCATGCCCCAGGAGCTTCATCTTCAACCTCTGATCAGCCTCCCACCTAATCAGGTACCTATTTCCAAAGGTCGGTATTGGCATACTAATTGCCCTTCTCCAACCAACATACTCCACGTAACTACCGTGAGGAATAAACACCGTGTTCCTCTCAATTAAGTAATCAATTACCGACTCGAAGTCACTGAAGTCAACCTCAAGGACTTCATTAATGAAACTGAAACGCTTGTAGAACCATGCAGTTGATGGCTTGGCCACGGCTATCGTGTAGAAGCCAAGCCTACTGGCGCCCCTGAGTATCTGTAACGCAGTGTGACTGGCCACGGTGGCCACACTGACTCTATCCAGGTCGTAATTTCTTATTATTGACTCAATGTTCACGTTCACGTAACCACCTCCTCAAGCTTACCCTGCTCAACTGCCTCCCTGATCTCAATGGCAATTCTCCTACCAATGGATATTGGATTACCGAAGTATAGCTTACTGTATTGCGAGCCTATTCCCATGTGTATGTTCGTGCCACCGCCGATCCTGGGCGCCACGTCATAAACCACCAAGTCCAATTCAGGGGTTACCATGAACTGCAATGTGAAGGGCCCAATTACGCCAGGTGGGACTAACTTCCTGGTTGCCTCAACGAACCTATGCCCAATCTCGAAGACTCTCTCCAGGAGACTTTCCCTTATTGTGGCCATCTCATGCCCAACCTCTATATACCTAACATCCACGTCAATGTCCAATTGATCCCTAGCGGGAATCCTAAACACACCATCAAGGTTACTTTGAATCCTCCTGTCGAAACCGTGCAATTCAAGCCTATTCCTAACCCTGGACAGGAAGTAATTGGCATTGAAGTGGGCCCCTATTATCAACTCCTCTATCGACGCGCCATCCAAGTCCTCGGGCCTAATAATGCCCCTATCAATTAACTGCCTAGCCTTCCTCATTAGGTCATCTCTATCCCTAGCGATAAAGAAACCGCGCTCAACGCGCCTGGAGGCCTCGGGAAGCTTCACCATGACCGGCCTATCAACATCCTCAGCACTGGGGAAGGTTCTCGGTCTCCTAATCCCGGCCTCATCAAGTAACCTATAGTAATTCCTTGGACCGCTCCTCTCCTCCCAACGCAGTAAGTACCTATTGCCAAATATTGGTATTGGGAATTTACCCTCTATATTGTCGTAACCCACGTAAACCGCGAAGGACCTATTCGGAACAAACACTGCATTTGAATTCCTAAGGCTGGAAACAGTATCGTCGCTGACCATCATCCTAAAATCATCAAGCACAATCAACTCATTAATAATAGGAAACTCCCTATACGGTAACTCCCTACCCCTCTTGGCGATGGCTATGGTCCTAAAACCCTCATCTCTAGCACCATCAAGGACATCCAAAGCCGAGTGACTTGCCAAAACCGCTATGGAGTGCGTAAGCCCCATTAACACATTTAATAAAAGAATCCTTATAAGCCTATTGCAGCCCAAACATACATGAATACCGAGATTGTTTAAAAAAATGATTAAACAAAATCCAACCCCGAGTCCCACCAACCCACAAAAATCACTGGACAAAATTAAGCTAAGCCTGCAATGCTATGCAGTGCAGGTATTAGTATGGCATTGAGGTATCTTGATCGGTAAGTCCATTAAAAATGATCGAGAGCCCGTCATTATAACAAATAAGATTGGTAAATAGAATTAGGATTATAGCCCCGAGGTCCCAGCACGCCGGTTTCCCGCGGCCTCACGGACCGCAGTACTCCCGTGCGCGGCAAGGCGTTTCACTTCCGGGTTCTGGCGAGTCCGGGTGGTGCCACCTTGCCTATGGCCGGGTTACCTCGGTTTGGCCGTTATGCCATGCTTGACCTAGGTTTTTAAGCTCTTCCTCCCTAAGTCCCAACTTGGCCCTAACGCAGTGCATAATATGCACCCCTCTTCCTGGGTTTATCATACGATTTTCATACCGCCCCTTAGTGCTGGCCTTTTATAATGGGTGTGCATGCCTGTTTGCTTGTCCTGTTGGGTCCGCGTTGGTTACACGTAGTATGTAAAATAATGTATTAATTAAGGGTTCTTGGGCCGTTAATTAATGAAGAGAGTCGCCATTGTAGGTGCGAGCTTCGCTGGCGCTGAGGTCGCCAATAAACTTGCTAAGAGATTGAGATGGGAGTTGGCTAGGGGTGATGTGGAGATTAGTGTGTTTGATAAGGATAATGATTTCCTTGTCCAGGCGATGTACCCGCTCATAGTATTTAACTCATTAAGTGAGGAGCATGCCAAGTGGAGGAAAAGTGAATTGCTTGATCCTCGTGTTAAGTTTTATCATGGACCTAGGGGTGAGTTGGTAAGTATTGACCTTAGGAATCGGGAGTTGGGGTTTGCTGATGGGAGTAAGTATAACTATGATTACCTCGTTATCGCCACGGGGGCTGAGTTTGCGCCGCAGGAGGTACCTGGATTAATGAAGGATTATCACACGTTCTTCACGTTGGATGGCGTCTTGGAATTAAGGGATATTCTCTCGAAGTTTAGTAGGGGTACGATCGTGGAGTTGTTCGTGGATTTACCCATAAAATGCCCAATAGTTCCCTTGAAGTTCGGGTTATTGCTTGATTCATACCTTAGGGACAGGAATGTTAGGGGTAATGTTAACATAAAGCTCCTTTACCCAATAGATTACCTGCATGCCCAACCTGAGGTTAATAGGCTTGGTAAGATAATGTGTGAGCAGAGGAATATTGAGTATATATTTAGGTTCATGGTTTCTGAGGTGAATGCCGAGGAGAAGGTTGTTATTAGTGATAGCGGCGAGAAGATAAAGTATGACCTACTAATAACAATACCACCCCACAGGGGCGCCAGGGTATTCAGAGACTCAGGGCTTGGCGACCCACTTGGCTTCCTGCCAGGTGATAAAAACACCCTGAGGTATCGAAAGGGTAAGGAAATATACGAGGAGGTTTACATAATTGGTGATGCAACCGCATTACCAGTTACTAAGGCTGCATCAGTGGCGCATTACCAGGCAGATGTTATCGCTGAGAACCTAGTTTCCGACATACTTGGGACTGGGCCTAGGAAGATTTACAGAGGTGAAGACATATGCCCAATGCTCACAGACTTATATACACATGAGGGCAGGGGTAGGGCGTGGCTACCCTGGTGGAACTACACTGTTAATGAAACACCGTTCATCACAACGAGGTTTGGGTGGTGGTTTTTGAGGGCATTTTACATGACTTTACCTGCGGTGGTGAGGGGAGGACTATGAGCATAAAGATCCCAAGTAAGATCCTTGAGGAGAGAATAAAGGATGCGGATAAGGATAAGGCGATAATGGACCTCATGGACCAATTAATCATATTGCATGAGTCGGGGGCGCTGGACACAATCGTGGACCTAGCCCTCACCTTGAAAGACGTGAGCAGCGTGATCACTGATGATATGTTCGATAACATGGTAATAATGATACGTAACCTACTCGAGACCATAAATAATATTGTGGGTAATCCAATTATTAAGGTAATTGCGGATTCAATAAACGACCCAAAGATCGATAGGGCAATAATGGAGTTGGAAAGCAAGGATATAAGTCTGGCAAAGGTCATAGGCATGCTTAGGGATCCCGACGTATTACGGGGCGCGTACGTATTACTCACGTTGGTAAAAGCCATAGGCGCAGGATCCAGAGAATATCTCAAGAACCACTCAAGGTAAGGTAACGCTTTAAGGGCCTCATTGTAATTTACTTAATACCTTAATGTCCTTTTGAACCCATTAGTCATTAATGAACTAGGTCTGGGTAGTACTCACGTAGAACCCTCTTGATGTCCACCCTCGGTACGAAGCTCAGTATTGCACTCAGGCTGACTAGGTAGAAACGCTCCTTATCTGTGTTGTACATATCGTATACCTGGGAAAACCTGGCCTTGAACTCATCATACTCCTTCTCATCTATCTCCTTACCTCTTGGGTCATTCGCGAAATCCACCAGATCCCTAACATCACTGCCAAATAACCAACCGTTTACACCATCAGTTATTAACTCAACGGCGGCTCCATCCCTCGAGGATATGCTCGGCACTCCATTTATTGCAGCCTTCATGAAACTCGTTCCACTGGCCTCCCACCCAGGGAATGGCGTGAATAGTAATACGTCAATGCCCTTGAGTATTGTCTTGGCCTTATTAACATCATAGTCATGGATATAGACCACATTCTTATACTTCCTATGCAACTCCCTGAACTTCTTCATGTAGATTAAGCCGTCCTTATCCATGGGGTGCGATTTGCCGCCAAGGATAAAGATAACGTCGTTAAACTCCCCCTCCTCTATTAACCTAGTCACGAAGTGCGGTCTCTTATAAAGCGTCATCCTCCTGACCCACGCGGTTATGAAGGCATTGTTACTCAGATCAATGGACTTGTATGACCTAATTAATCCCTGTAATTCATTCCTCAACCTTGCCTTTATTAGCCCCAGGCCCTCCCTAGTTAATAGGCCCTTCTCGTATAGCATCCTTATCTCGGGATCCATCCACCTGTTAAGGTCTACACCATTCGTTATGAACCGAGCCTTGCTAATGAATTGGGGTATCACCTTCTTCATTATATCGTAGTGCTTCGACGACACCATGATCACCTCCCACGCCATGGCAGCACCAATGCTTGTCAAGACCACGGGATCCTCAATAAACCTATAACCGGTCTCCTCCTCAAACAGTTTATTTGGGAAGGACGGGTGGCCCCAGGGACCGGGCGTATGTATTATCAGCCTATACCTACCTGGTATTTTTAGTGTTATTGGTACCATGGCTGCATAGGCCTCCTGCAAATCTATGTACTTAACATTCTCCAGCCCAACATTCCTCCTTATGAATTCCACGGCGCCCTTGGCAAGGAATATGTACTTCAGGAACTTCTCCTCAATACCACTCTCTATGTATACCCTATCAACTAACCTAAGCGCCCAACTGGGGCTCCTTGGCTCCAGAAACACCGCATGCGCTGAGCCTAGGCGGTATTCCCACGCATTGACCTCCACCTCCTCACCCCTCAGTTTCACAGTGAATGTGTCAACCAACCTTAATGAGTCAAGGAAGGACTTGGGTTGCGGCTGCGGTTTTGGTATTGGGTCATCACCTTCATTAAAGTCGTAATCAACATAACCACTCCTATAAAGCAGGGTTATTACGTAGTAGTTAAGACCTAGTGCTGCGGCTCCATAGAATTTATCACCCTCAAGGACACCAAGGCCGCCTGCGTAGGTGTACCCCATGTCTAGGGCTAGGTCTGGCGTTATACTTATTATTACAGCCACATCACTAGTCATACTGGGTACCCATGAAAACGAAATTATTAAAGTTACTGCGCAACCAAACCTGGGTTTATTTGCGGATCACGTGATCAATAGTGGCATTAGTATTACTAATATAACTAATATAAGCGCCCTTGAGACCTCGAGTGTGAAACCATACAGATCACCAACGGCGCCACCGAGAACTCTCTGGATGACCATAAACAACAATAAACACAGAACCAATGTTATTAATGAGGCTACTACACCCATGGTACCAAGGAGTAAGTAAATAATCACAAAGCCAACCACTGTTGATGTAATCACTAAATGACCATTCTCCTTACTGTACCTAGTTAATAACCAACCCAGGCCCTTATAACCAGGTTCCCTACCCACCAATCCACATAGGCAGCATGATGCCTTGGACACAATCTCGGCGGCGAATAACGACTGCCATAGAACACTCACCAGGTTGGTTGATGCAGAGACCGCTATTATGATCAATAGCACTACCATGGCTATTGACGCGGAACCCCTATGTGGGTCCTTAAGTACCCTAATTCTATCCTCAATTGAGCCCCTAACCATCAGTGCATCGATTACATCAGCAAACCCATCAATGTGATTAAGTCCCGTCAACATGAGTACCGCTGCGTATGATACGGATGCTATGAGTAGATCACTGTGCACAACATCCCTAAGGTAAAAACCAAGAAGCCCAGGCAGTAACCCAGTTATTGGTGGTACGATTATTACCGCGAACCATGAACTCTTCAACGCGCTTGATACATCGTGAGAACCACCAATGGGTATTACAGTAAAGAACGTAATTACTGCCCTCAGGTCATTAATGGCATCACGAAGCCTCAGTGAGACCACCATACTGCCCAAGTTTACTTCCCTATTTAAGTAAGTACATTCAGTAAGGCTTATGTTACTATCATTCGATCAAGCCTCTCGAGCATCATCATTGGCAGTACCACATGGGTTTACTTATTAAGTTTTTATTGCCGTCACTGGATTTATCGAGAACAAAACTTTTTATTCCCGCAATACTGTGGTGGGCTTGTCGATGGCCATGGCACCGATGAGGTTTATGGAGGATATAATCATATTAGTGATTACCTACGGTTTGATAGCCCTTAGGGGCGTGGGAAGAATTAATGTACAGCCTTGGGCCGCCATGCTGCTGGGCGCGGCACTTACTGTGGTACTTGGTGTTCTAACCCCAGGCCAGGCCCTGGCCTCTATTAATCTTAACGTGATCCTGTTCCTAATATCGATATTCACGATATCATCCGCACTCGAGATCAGCGGATTCTTCAGTTACCTGGCATATAGAATACTCATTAGTAGCCGTGGGATGAGGAAACTATTATTCAGGGTGTTTGGGTTATCCGCCTTCCTGGCGCTCGCCCTTTCAAATGACGGCATAGCCGGGGCCTTCACACCCGTTATAGTGTCCATGAGGAGGCAGGCCAAGATCGACGTAAAGCCACTATTGTATGCCCTGGCCTTTGGTGTAACAATAGGCAGTGTGGCGCTTCCTGTCGGTAATCCACAGAACCTGCTAATAGCCCTGGAGTCAGGAATGCCAAGGCCCTTCATTGCATTTGCGGTGTACTTGTTACCGCCAACTATAATTAACGTATTAATAACATACCCATTGCTCCTGTTGCTATTCCGTAATGGCACTAATGATATTGTGATAGAGGAGGTTAGAAAACCCGAGGAGTTACTCGTTAATAGGAGGCTTGCGTACATGGCCCTCGCGATACTGGTAATACTGATACCGCTTTACTTCATAACGGACATATTCAACGTGAGTCCGTATTTAACACCAGTAACACTCACATTCACAGGTGCATCAATAATATACCTACTGGGTGGCAGCGATAGGAGGAATATTGCGCATAATGTTGATTGGACCACCATACTCTTCTTCATAGGGCTATTCATAGTTAGTGAGGGTGCCCTTGAGTCGGGAGTGCTCAATGCGCTGGCCCATTACCTACCACAACCTACAACATTGCTTGGAGTCTTCATATCGGGCCTACTCCTTAGTCAGGTTATTAGTAATGTACCCATGGTGGCCCTCTATATACCACTAATGAGGGAGTTGGGTGTGGCATCCAGTAATTACATGGTGTGGATTGGACTTGCTGCGTCAAGTACAATAGCCGGTAACCTGACACTGATTGGGGCAGCCAGTAACGTGATCATAAATGAGGCCAGCGAGAAGAGGGGTGGTGAGGGATTTGGGTTTCTCGAGTTCATGAAGTACGGCGTCCCCGTCACCATAATCAATACCGCGATATACTACGCATGGTTAAGCTACATACACCTGCCTCTGGGTTTCTAAGGGTCTCTGTTTTTCACTGGTTATTGGACAAAATGTTTTTAAACCATAATAATGCTGGTGTCATGGAGATTGAAATGCGTGTTTATGGCATTGCAATATTTGAGGTTAATAAGGACCTCGATGTCGCTATCCTTGACCTTGAGAACTCCGGGTTGCATAGACTTGAGTACATGGAGATTGACCCAGACCTAGCTGCCTATCTGGACATGGCTGAGGAGGAGTTCAGTGACACGCTTGGTAAATACAGGACAATCAAGGACTTCGTCTTTGAGTATGAGAACGAGAGACTCGTCCTCATTAGGTTCTTCATGCAAGGCAAGCGTGTTAATAAGGTACTCCTCGTAAGTCTCAGGGCCGGCACACTAAGGAGCATCGTAAGGAGACTAGAGAATGTTGGATGGAGCAGGTTATTCATGTTCGAAATAAAGAAATTAATGAGGAGTGTTAAGTACACTGATCACTGAGCCAGGCAATCATCCAGTTCCCTGCTTAGGTTAAGTATGAAATCGGTATCCAGTGTATCAAGCCAATCAACAACGCCTATGACGGGTACTCCAACAGTTAACTGATTGACTATGTGGTTTGCTACTTCATGAGCATCCTTATTCGTGGTATCAACCTCTATCACCCTATCTCTGCCAAATACATCAATTGCCAGGTTTAGTGGGGAACCTACGACTTCAGCAAGCACGTTCTCAACAATCTTACAACGAGGCCAATTCCTCTTTAGTAATCTATCCATGACTTGCCTTGGGTCGAGCCTAAGTACTATGCACCAATCAATTAGTGATTTATCGATTAGGTTAATGGCCACTGTATCGATTATATACGATCCGGCACCGCCTAGGTCCTCCCTTATTAACTCACGTGCCTTAACCTCATCGATCACAAGGCTAGTCTGTAGCTCTGGGTCCCACTTGAGCACTGGTCTTATGATCTCGTTAATATCCACCACCGGTGCATCATACGCCTTTGATAGCTCTATGGCTACCGTGGTCTTCCCAACACCTGGAGTACCTGTTACCACTAAACGAACCATTTTAATTACCTATGGTTTAATGCGCCTTATGTCTCGTGGGAATGGCACTGCGTCTCTAATGTGCTCGAGACCGCAGATCCACATGATCAGCCTGTCAATACCAAGCCCAAAACCTGCGTGCGGTACTGAACCATACCTCCTTAGGTCTAGGTACCAATCATAGTCCTCAGGCTTCAAACCGAACCTCTTAATCTTGCTAATCAACTCCTCATAATCATAGATGCGCTCACCACCGCCAACGATCTCCCCATAGCCCTCAGGGGCAAGTACATCAACGCTTAGAGTGGTTTCTGGCCTACTTGGATCATTCCTATGGTAGAATGCCTTGATCTGCTCAGGGAAGTGGTGAAGCAGTATTGGCTTATCAAACTGCAGTGTTAGTACCCTCTCCTCATCAGCACCTATGTCATCGCCCCACTTAATGCCCACTCCCTTGGACTGAAGTATGTTGATGGCCTCGTCATAACTAACCCTTTGGAAAGGCGGTTTAACATTCTCAAGAACCTTAGCATCCCTATTCAACAATTTCAATTCATCCTGCCTTTCCTCAAGAACCTTATTAACAATATATGTTATTAAGTCCTCAAGTAGGTTGAGCAACCCGTCGAATTGCAACCAAGCCTCCTCAGCCTCGGCATGCCAAAACTCGGTTAGGTGTCTCCTAGTCCTTGAGGGCTCAGCCCTAAAACTGGGTGCTATGGTGTATACCCTCTCCAGGGCATAGATCAGGACCTCTAGGTAGAATTGGGATGACTGGGTTAGGTAAACGTCCTCCCTGTCGAAGTACTTAACCGGGAATAAGGTGGAGCCGCCCTCAACAGCTGCTGACACGAACATGGGCCCCTGAACCTCATAATAACCCCTAGACCTAAAGAACTCATGAATTGCACCAAATACGGTATGCCTAACCCTGAGCACCGCCCACATTTTCCTGCTCCTAATCCAAAGGTGCCTGACGTCAAATAGGTACTCGCTGTCTGCCTTAGCGGCGTCTTCGTTTATCGGGAACGCATAACCGGCGTAGTACCAGTTAATGCTCTTAACGTGGATCTCTGCACCGCCAGGAGCCCTTGGTTCCCTCTTGATTACACCAGTCAGTACCAATGACGACTCTACATTTAACTTTGAGGCAATACTCGACAGGTCTTGGTCAGACTTATTAATTACCGCCTGAACTATGCCGCTTCCATCCCTAACCACAAGAAATATTTTATCCCTTAACTCCCTCTTCCTGTAGATCCAGCCTCTCACGGTAACCTCGGTTCCCTCACTTAGATTGAAAACGTCCTTTATACTCATTACCTTATTACCTATTAAAATAGGTCACAGGTACTTGAGAAGGAAAGTACCAGTTATAAAACTTACCTTTATGACTGTTGCTCGGCTGACCTCGATGAGTAAATTGCATGAACCACCAGTTTCTCGCCGTCCTTGGGACACGTATCCTCAACAACCTTACCAATGTAATCCCCAACCCTAAATGGTATTACCTTTGAATAACCGCAGCGGGGGCACATAAGCACCTCGAGCTCACTGGCGGTGGACATCGGTGAGCCCTTCAATTCAGCCTCTTCCTTAGTTTGCGAAAGCATTTCTTTAATTACCCTGTAGTACCTGGTGTTCATTATTATGCCTATCAGTAGTGCAACCACGAAGATCGCTAACCCCACCACCGTTATGTAGTAGTACTCGAAACTCACCGCAACAATAGGTACTAAGCATTTAAATAAATTACTTACTGGGCGACACCACCCGTGTTACCAACACCAATCAGTATTACCTCCTCACCCTCCCTGACACTCTCCCTAATGACCCTCTTAACCCTCTCCACAGCCTCATTAACGGCATTCTCCACGTCCTTGGACATCGCAGATAACGCCTCAGGCAACCCCATCTTAATCAACACGGCATAGAGAGGTATGTCGTATTTACTAGCCGTCCTCTCAATGTTAAATCTCTCAACACCAATGCCACCCATGGCAACACCTATACCCTCTGCAATGGAGCCCGTCTTCTCACCCTCAAGCTTTAATGCCGCATCTACGGTAATTATCAACTTAGGCCTAACCCCAACCCTCTCCACTAGGTATGTTATTCCATCATCAAGACTACCAACTGTGCCCCCAGGACCCCTTGCCTTAATGACGTATACCCTCCTACCCTCAAAGTTGCAAAGGCCTATGTAGGTATCCCTAACGTTGTGCGTTATTTCGGAAGCGCCGGAGCAACTCCTCATGAACCTATATACGGTTAGGGGACCGGCTGCATCACCAACTGGTTGTCCCTTTAGGAACGTGGATATTGCCCCATTGAGCGCGTTTACATACTCCTTAATAATTGGTAACAACATGTAGACCTGAAGCATTAGGTATGGATTCTTGTACTTATTGCTCAACTTATAGTAATGCATAATTACCTTGTATATATAGTTTAATTCCCTCAAGCCATCAACTGCATCAACCACATTCTGCACGAGTGGCTTATCGACGCTCGGCAATAATGTCTTTATCGAACTCTCCAGCTTCTCATTATACGTCGTCACCAATAACTTAAGAGTCCTCATGAGCCCAGTGGGCTCCGCATTCACAGGCTCTATCACCACAAATTCCATCAAATCCTGCACGATTTTCTCAATATTACCCCTATTTGTTGGCTGGGGCGAACCGTTTGACTTCAGTAACTGATCAATATGGCTAATAACCAGGTTAACATTGTTAGTTATTAACTTACTTAGGCTGGTGAGGAAGTTGCCCACGCTGTATGAAAACCACATTATTGACATGTAATTCTGGAAGTAGGGCGTGAGGAATAGTATTAGTATTACGATCCAGAGTATTGTGGAGATCAAATTCCAAAAACTGCTTTGGCTACTTCCCAATCCAACCTGCAGTAGTATATGTTGTAAAACCACGAGTATTCCCATCAATTAGCAAAGGCAAGGACTAGCTTTAAAAACATTCTGAGCATGATTAGGCATCAATACCGGTGCACATTAATGTTATGGTTAGTATTCACAACAGGTGCCTGCAACCTAAGGTGCACATACTGTGGAGGCTCATTTGAACCCCACGTGGTGCCCTGGAGGGTAACCTATGATATCAACAAACTTAGGCATTTAGTAGAAAACGACAAAGACGCTACTGTGATATTTTACGGCGGTGAACCACTCCTTAACCCAGGCTTCATAATGAGGGTCATGGATAATGTTAAGGCAAGGCGGTTTGGTATCCAAACAAATGGTACCCTCGTTAATTTACTGCCCAGGGATTATTGGAGTAGGATGGATGTCGTTCTACTATCAATTGATGGCAGGGAGGATGTAACTGACGCTAATAGGGGTAGGGGTGTTTATAGGACTGTTGTTAATGCATTCAATTACCTAAGGAACACTGGGGTTGGGAGGATTATTGCTAGGATGACCGTTACGGAATTAACGGATATCTATAAGGACGTAACCCAACTACTAAGCATCGGCTTTGATTACGTCCACTGGCAACTAAATGTCATATGGACAGACAGGTGGGACGTAAAAACCTGGGCAGACAACAATTACCTACCAGGGATTAGGAAACTGGTGGATTTATTCCTAAAAAAGGCTGAGGAAGGCAGGGTACTGGGCATAGTACCAATACTGGGTGTACTAAGCGCATACCTATTCAAGCCGTATGAAGGACCGCCCTGCGGCGCCGGCTATAGGGCAGTCGCCGTGTCAACAGACGGCAGGGTACTGGCATGCCCAATAGCCGTTAGAGAGAGGTGGGCGATTCTCGGTAATGTGAACAATGGGTTTAAGTTAATGAACATAAGACTACCTGAAAGGTGCATGAAGTGCGAACTCAGGCCCTACTGCGGTGGTAGGTGCCTATACGCTTTAATGGAAGGTGAGAGGTACTGGGGTAAGGACGACATTGAGGTTGTGGATTATATAACAAGGGAAACCATAAAATCAATACTAACAATAGCGCCTCGGATCAAGGAACTAACTAACAAGGGCGTTATTAGGAACCATGAACTGATGTACGATCCAGTACTAGACTCGACAGAAGTGATACCGTGAGTTACCAGACACACCTAAAAAATAAAAGGGCAATTAAGGAAATAAAGGATTGGCCCCGTAGCTCAGCATGGAAGAGCGGCGGCCTTCGGAGCCGTAGGTCGTGGGTTCGAATCCCACCGGGGCCGCCATGTAATGTTAGTCCTTTTATTCTGTCCTGACTCTTTGTATAATGAACGAGAACCTTTCAAGAGTTTTTACATCATACTTTCAGAACCGATTTATATTCTTGTATCTATAATTATTTATATATTTAAAGATTGTTTTACCTTTCTTGCGAGCTCCTTATTTATATCTGATACAAATTTTGCGAACTCTTCGGCACTATACATCAGTAGTACAACGCCTTTATCTAACTCCTTTTCCATCTCCTGCAGGTCCTTTAGTAATTCCTCGTCCTTTATAATTCCGAGACTTAGTACTAGGTCTATGAACCTTTTCATAGCATCAATACATCTTAATGGACCATACTCCTTAGGCTCCACGAAAAGGCCCGAGGCACTTGATGATAGAAAGGCTAGGTACTCGAGGATCCTCTCCCTTAACTCAACACTTTCACTACTCATATTACCCACCCATCCATAGGGTTAATTTATCAAGGGGTAATCTAGGCGTTGGTTCTGGTATTGACCTTGGGTAGCCGATTAGGAGCAGTATTATTGGTTCCCAGTCCTCAGGTAACTTCAGTAATTCCTTTATGGCATCCTTGGAGAAGGATAGTATTGGATTTGTTCCTAATCCCAGTGAGTACGCAAGCAATGCTATTGACTGGAGGACTATGCCGGCGTGGATCAAGTACATAGTGTCCCCACCCAGGATACCACCCTTCTCATAAGCCCATTTCCTATCAGAACATATAACAATAACAGTAGGTGAACCTCTGCCTATCCATCCCGGCGAGAACATTTTTAATGCCTTAATTAACTTCTTATCTCGAATTATCACGAATCTCCAATCCTGGAGGTTACTACCTGATGGTGACCACCTGGCAACATCAAGTATCTTAACTATTACGTCTCTAGGGACATCCTTATCCTCAAAGTCCCTTATGGTCCTTCTGGACATTATGATCTCGGAAAGAACGGAGAATTTACTGGAAGAATATTGCTCATTCATATTCATACAATTTTTATTCTTTATGTATTTAAGTTTTCCTAGGATTTAAAAATCATGAAATTAATTTTTACAAATTTAATACTTAATTACAAATCACAGCCTTAATACATGTACCTTGCTTCTCCATGCTATGTATAGATCAGCAATCCAAATGATCGTTACAATACTTGCCGCGGTTAACTCCAGCGGCTTAACTGGATTATTAAAGAACGGAGATACTTGTATAGCCAAGTACGCTGTAACTATGGATAGTATTAGCCAAGCATCCGCAACTATCCTACTTAATTGCTCCTTAAGCGAGAAATAGATCCCCATTAATGACGTTACTAGCATAAACAACGCTATTGCCATTGTATGGTACCTGGCATACAGATTGTTGTTGATCCCAAGTGACCCTAACAATGCAATTGAGAATACTAGCTGTATTACGAAGAAGTAGAGACTAAGTCTTGAGATGCTCATCTAACCACCCCACCCCTATATACGTATTTTCCAAACTCATATTTCATATGCGCCTTCTTAAATATATACGCCAACAATAAGTGCGCTGCAAATGCCGTAAGTATTGCGTTTATTGCCGCAATACCAATGGGTACGAATATACCGACTATAGCACCAATGGAGAAAGATAATAATCCCACTAGGTTTACCTCAGGGTATTCCTTACCTGCCTCTAACTTAAAGCGTTGCTTTGGATCCTTAATACCATCAAGATAAGGCTTTACTACGAAAAATTCCGCAAAGACGGAACCACCAGCCGCCGGCAGTAATGAACCTAGTAATGATATGAAGCTCTCGAAGGGCGCTAACGAGGCACCTGCGGTATAGCCCCAATAAGCCGCCAATAATGTGCCTACTATACCTATTATCACTGAGGAGTAATCCCTCCTAATTGGTACAGCATTTGTGAAACTTAGGCTACCGCTATATAAGTTAACCGTATTTATTATCCACTGACCAAGCACTATTATTAGCAAGACGCCAACACCCATACCCAGCTTAAGCATGTCCTCAGTTATTATCACACTACCCGTTAATAGTACTATAGCCACAGCACCCAGTATCAGGAATGGGTAGAATACGTACATATGCAGTACCCATGCTGTCACCGCATCCCTGGCCCTCCTGGCAAACCTAGTTATGTCAGGGGCTATTAATGAACCGGCTATGTACAAACCCACCGTGTCTGTTATCGCCTCTGTAAGGGTCATGTGCGACTTGGGTACTGCCGTTAATACTGCACCCCATCCACCATGTATGGATATCGCCAGAAGAAGACCCACGGCAACTAGCCACACATGTTGCGGTAGTATGAAGTAACTTAGGAATGATAACGCCCTATAGCCTATATACGTTGATAAAATCATCAATGCGCCTCCCCACAATGCTGCTGCCCACACGGAGAAGAATGGATTGTGCGGGAATATTTCATTCATTACAACACCAAAGAACCAACTCTCCACTGCGAACCAACCAATGCCCGTTGTTATTGTTATTAATGCAAATCCCAGGATCTTACCGCCAGCCCTACCGAATGGGAACCTCCAACCAACGTACGTGGATAAACCGGAATAAGCACCAATAGCGCCGCTGAGCGCACCTATTATAGCCAATACAGTTGTGCCTCCGGTTAAAACAGCTATTGTTGCGCCAACGAAATTAAGCCCACCGCCAAGAACACCGCCAGCAAACAGGACAGCTATTGCACCAAACGATGCACTCAATGTCAGGAACAAATTATAAAGTCCGTATCTTTCCGTTATTGGTACCTCCTCAAGAGAGTAGTCATCAAACGTAAAGCGCTTATGTCGTGTTGAGTCCGGAGATGACATCTAAAAAGCAACATTAATTTATTTATTATTAAATTTTACCTAGCGAGTTTATTTAGTTATTGATTACATCTATAGTTTTAGTTTTCCAACTGCCTTAATTCTAATCTTTACCGCATTACCCGGTAGGTATGGCATTGCTATTTCCTCGATTTCCGCCACCTCGATCGTGGAAGGATCAGCACCAGCTTCAATAGCTCTTTTCCTGGCTTCCTCACTTGCATCCTGTATTGCCTTATCCCTTGAAACCTGCTCATATGAGTAGGCCTTCTCGACCACGGCACCCACAAGGGCCGTGGCGGCACCTATGGCATTTGCATATTGCGCATGTCCAGGTCTTATAACTTCACGAGCACCTCTTAACGTTTTAGGCCACATGGCCGAACCACCACCAACAAGGATAACGGTTTCTGGCTCAGGCCTTAACTTTATCCTATCAAGGGCATCCTCAAGCATCTCAACCATCTTAGCATAAGCCCTCTCAACAAGCCAACTTGGTATCTTACTCCTTGCCAGTTCTGGGTTGCATTTCGGATCATCTATCTTCATTGCGTCCTTAGCCAATGCAATATCTGTTGCGGTAATCGTGTCGCCACCCCATGCAATGCCCTCATAAATTAATCTATAACCAACACTAACTGGGCCCACCTTAACGTCCCCGTCCCTAACCTCGACAATACTACCGCCAGCGAGCCCTATTGCGATTATGTCTGGCGCCCTTATATTCGTCCTAACACCACCAATCTCGACCTCCAGCGCCTCCCTAGGATAACCATTCACCAAGGCACCTATGTTTGTTGTTGTACCACCTGTATCAGCAACTATAGCGTTCTTTATGCCTGTAAGTACGTAAGCACCTCGTATACTATTTGATACCGGTGCTATTACTGTGAATATTGGGAACTTTGTTATATAATCCGCCGAAGCTGTTGTTCCGTCGTTCTGAGCAAAATACATTTTAGCGTGACCAAGGCCCATATTAATTAAGGCAGTTCTTAATGCGTTGACTGCATTAATCATTACATTAATAGTCGCTGCATTCAGGATTGTCGCGTTCTCCCTTTCTAATAGTCCTATTGAACTTATTTCATGAGATAAAACAACGGGTAAACCAGGTACTAATTCATTGGCTAATTCCCTAATTCTTAACTCATGTTCCGGATTAACGACAGACCAGACGGACGTTACGGCAATCGCATTTACCTTATTCTCGACGAATGTCCTTAATGCATTCTTTACAGAGTTCTCATCAAAGTCAGCCAGCGGTTCGCCTGTATAATCGTGTCCACCTCTTATCATTGCAATTCCTCCATTCACTGTAGATCTTAAGTCACTTGGCCAATCGAGCATTGGTTCAATAGCCTCGGTAGCTGGTAATCCAACCCTAATGACTCCAACCTTACCAAGGCCTCTACGCTGAACTATTGCGTTTAATATATGCGTTGTGCCGAACATCACGGTCGCAACATCGTCCACATTAATACCCGACCTCTCAAGGACAACCCTTAACGCATTTATTATCCCTGTCGTTACGTCTGGCGTCGTCATAGTCTTCTCTGCATGTATGATATTATTTTCATCAAGTATTACGGCATCTGTATGCGTACTTCCAACATCAATTCCTATTTTATATTTAGTCATAATTGATCACCCTTTCTCATTCTAACTTCAATAGGTACGTAATCAATGTCGTAACCAAAGTACTTAGGCCCAACAGTCTCAAGGCCTTTTGGTGTCCTCCATTTCTCATTACACGGTATTCCAATAACTATAACCCTTAATCCGTATCTAAGTCTCTCCGTGGTTATTGGCTTCCCAGACTCACTGTCAAGTACTGTTATTAGGTCAGGTACGGACGCCATAATCTCCCCATCCCTAATAGCCACTAGATTCTCGTTTTGGAACCTTATGACTAGTTTAGAACCCTTATGTTCATCTAATCCCTCTATTGTGGCTTCACCACGTGCAAAACCACCAATGTTAAACCTTTGAATATCAACTATCTTACCTTTAAAGAGCATAAAACCATGGGTAACATCAAGTAGGGCATCTATTGGGTTTTCGCCATGAGCCTTCGATTCTCTTAATGCCCTGCCTATTTCAATTGCTAATGAAATACTCCCTCTAATTGCGGCCTCCTTATATGGTTTACCGAAGGTTGGATATATAGCTATCCACGCAGAGCCTCCGAACTTAACCGTAATGACCCTAGCTATTTTCTCCGCCCAGAAATTATCTACAGTATCCAGTATCGCTGCATTGCCCCTCTCATCCGAAATAGCCATTGGAGACGCCTTAATTCCATATACATGATACGTCACCATCTGAAGTTCCGGAAAAGCCCTACCCATGCCGTCTGCATCAATGACTGGGAGGCTTCTTTCAGCTGCAATCACAAGCGGTATTGTGGAATTGATACCACCTGCCTCTATTGGCGATATAAAATCAACCTTCCTCTTAAAGTAATTCTCAAGAAGTTTCAAGGAGTAAAGCGCCTCCTTACCACTCGGTATTTTCTCTATGAGTACCACGGGCGTACCCATAGCCGCTACGGGCACTACGAAAGCCTCATCATCAACATCATCAACACCCACAACTCTTATTTTCCTGCCCTTTTCCAATTCCTGAAGAACCATCAATTTGCCAATGTATGGATCACCACCTCCACCGGTGCCTAGAATTGCGGCGCCTATTACTAAATCTTCGACGTCCTGCTTTGAAAGATAGAACTCTGTCATAATCTCAATAAACTATTGATTTTTCGTATTTTAAAACATTACCTAATTAGACGCAACTGGTGAACCCTTTAACAATAACTCCCTAATACTTCCATGGATTTTTACTATTGTGTTCCATTCATTTTCATCATAAAATCTAATATTGCCACTTGTAAACTCTTTAGCTATTTTTATAACGAATCTAGATCCTTCATCAAGACTTACTATATTTGCCACATCTGTAGCTGAGCCAGGAACAACTGTCTCTGTTATTGTGGCAATACCGACTACGGGCGCATGCGTATATAGCCATGGCTGTATAATACTATTTATATGATAAACAGGGGTTGAAAAGGGCAATACGTCTTGCAGGGTTATTGGTACAATTATTGGTAAGTGGCCGGTTATCCACATGTATATGTTTATCAGGTCCTCACTAACCTTAAGTATCCAGCCATCCTTAATTGTGGGCGTTATTGCAAAGCCCCTTCCCTTAACAACCAAGTTAGCCTTAGTAGCATCAATGCTCAATATACCATCCATTTGAGAATCAACTTCCCTCCTCAATAATTCAAGGATATCAACAGGGCTTGATATTAAAGGCGCTGGCTTATGAGAAGTAACTACGGCATTTGGGCATACATGAGTTGTTATAATAACGTCCCCCACTAGCTCATCGCCACGAGAAACCATATCAGCTAATTTATATGCAACGGCTAGGGCTATTATGGCGCCGTCAGCGTCAGATACCAAGCCCTTAATTAGTGGTCTTGCACCTACACCGCCGAGCCTACCAATAACGCCTAAGGTAGGCGCATTACCACCTTTAGACTTACCATTCGTGCCCGGTATTATGATTTTTATAAAGTCGGTACTGCCCTTATCGCCCTTAATTCGCTCAACATTGATAACCATATACTTATCAAGCCCTTTCTCCTTAAAGAACCCGTGAACCTTATCGCCATCGACCTTAGGATCATCCAATAAACCAATCACATCCAGTATATATTTAACCAACGACATTAATTACCAGGTATAACTGCGGTTTTAATCTTTACCTATTAATTCCCTTATTGTACGTGCTAATACTGTCCTCGGTAGCATTATGGGCCTGTTCGTAATTTTACGCACAATTTCCTTCATGCCTATCGTATAACCCAGCGAGTCAAGAATTATTAAGTCGACATCGAGAAGCTTATTCGCCACTTTCACAAAGTCATCCGTGGAACCCCTATACGCAGATACTGCTGTAACAATAACCTCATTAACAATTTTAGACCATCTATTTACCTCTAGGTTTATTTGGTCGGGGTCATGTACTATGATCCCAAGCCTATTAACATTACTTATCGATTTAATAACGTTCATTACTAGGTTTGATGGTTCAATAAGCAACCTCCTTGACCTAAGTTCTGGAAAATCACCAGTGCATAGTAACGCTATTAAGTCAACCTTATCCTCAATTTTATTAATGCATTGTTGCATGCGATCAACGATTAAATCCCTACTTAACTTAACCTGGGTACCGTTCCTTAACCTAGTAACTAAGACATAATCACCGGGTTTAGGAATGAATGATGCTATATCCTCTCTACTCAACCCATCAAGGGCACCACACTCAGTAATACCAACATCATAGCCAATGATGGGCTTAATCTCACTGGTAATATCATCCCTAGGAGACTCACCAATAGTAACAAAACCAACACTAACCATATAGTTCTATACCCATAATACCCTTTTAACCCTTATTATATATGTGGCAATAAACCTCCCTATTTTCAATAATCCTTCTCTGGGGATATACGGCTTTACATGCATCAGTTGCATATGGGCACCTTGGCCAGAACGGACAACCCTTTGGTGGGCTAATGGCGCTTGGTACCTCACCGATTATTGTCTTCGGCAATCCACGTGTACCCACCGTGGGTACTGAGGAAAGGAGGACCTGCGTATATGGATGCAATGGTTCATTAAATACATCATCAGCACTACCATACTCAACAACCTTCCCTAGGTACATGACCGCCACGTAATCAGCGATGAACTTGGCCACCCTCGCATCGTGAGTTATGAAAACGTAGGTCAGGTTTAACTCCCTCTGAAGTTTGACAAGTAGGTTAAGTATTTGTGCCTGTATTGATGCGTCTAATGCTGATGTAGGTTCATCAAGCACCACAAGCTCCGGCCTAGTGATTATTGCTCTCGCAATAGCGACCCTCTGTCTTTGACCGCCTGATAAATCGCTGGATCTTCGATTTAAAAACGATTTATCAAGACCAACGAGTTCCAATGCCTCATTCACTGCCTTCATTACTTCATTTTTTGATAAATGTAATTTAGTAAGTGGTTCAGAAACTATTTCCTTTACTGACATGAATGGGTCAATGGAGGACGACGGATCCTGAAACACCATTTGTAACTTTCCCCTGAGCTTACTATTAACATACGCCTTATTACCTACATACGGTACCTCCTCGCCATCAACGAGGATCCTACCTGAGTCAGGTCTTTCAAGACCAACTATCAATCTACCAAGCGTTGTCTTGCCTGAACCACTCTCGCCAAGCAATACCAGTGTCCTGCCCCTATCTAGTTTTAGTGATGCACCATTTACTGCATATATAAGCGGTACCCTTCTCCTCAATATGAAGTCCGCTATAGTCCTTCTGCGGGCTGGGTATGTTTTAACTACGCTGTCCACGATAAGGAACTCACTCATACATGAAGCACCTCACGAGCCTACCCTTAACCTCTTTCAATTCAGGTACCTCCTTCATACATGCCTCCTTAGTATATGGGCATCTTGGCCAGAATGGGCAACCCTTAGACTTAGTAGGTACATAAACACCCTTAATCTCGGGTAAATAGCCCTCATGCTTACGCTTACTTGGTATACTAGTCACGAGGCCCATCGTGTACGGGTGCAATGGTTCCTTTAACACATCAAGGGTATTACCAACCTCCATGAAGTAACCACCGTACATCACAGCCAGCCTATCACTTATGGTGCTTGCAAGCGCAATATCATGCGTTATGAATATTATTGATGTCCTAATATCATCAACCAATTTCTTTAACTCATGGAGAACCTGTATCTGCGTTATTACGTCTAATGCGGTTGTTGGCTCATCAGCTATTAAAATCCTTGGTTCGAGGATCAAGGCCATTGCAATCATCACTCTCTGTATCTGTCCACCAGATAGCTGATGAGGATACCTATAGAGAGTCACCTCTGGGTCTGGAATGTTAACCCTTTTTAAGTAATTGATCAATTCCCCATCATCCACATCATTTATACTCATCCTAATACCCTTCGTTCGTTTAACCCTAGTTATATAAGCCTCGGCCAATTGCTCGCGAATTCTTATTAATGGATTAAGGCTTGAAAACGGGTCTTGAAATACCATGAAAATACCAACCCCACGTAGATCCTCAAGGGCCTTTCTTAGACTTGCTGCATCAATATTGCTATTTAAAATCACTATTTTCTTAGCACCAACGTATGCATTTCGTGGAAGTAAACCCGCCAGAGCCAACGCAAGTGTGGATTTACCACTCCCAGACTCACCAACAATACCTAGTATCTCACCTTCATTCAACCCAAATGACAAATCTCTAACTGCAGGTATATCCCCGTCTGGCGTGTGGTACGTCACATAAAGACCCTCTACATCAAGTACTAGACCCATTTCTCCTCACCTCCAAGTAGATCCCTTAGTCCATCGCCGACCAGTGCTGACGCGGCAGCTATTATTAATATTACAAGTCCAGGCATTAATGAATACCACCACCATTTTGGGAAGTATTCAAGACCTAGCGCCACCATCGAACCCCACTCAGGATAAGGCGGTTGCTGACCCAGGCCTAAAAAGCTAAGCATTGAGTAGAACAATATCACATTGCCTAAATCCAGTGTTGCGTATGGTAATATGGTGTTTAATGCAGGTTTTATCATGTGCTTTCTTATTATATTTATTTTAGAGAGTCCTGATAACATGGCGGCATCTATATACTTCATGTTCTTGATCCTAATGGCCTCGGCCCTAAATAACCTCGCATACGATGGCCACCAAACAACTATCATTGCTATCATGGCATAAATATAACCGTGGCCAAAGGTAGCCTCAATAACCATTGCCAGAATCAACGCTGGAAACGCAAGGAAGAGATCTGTAAGCCACATGTTAAACTCCTCGGTTTTGCCACCGTAAAACCCAGCTATCAAGCCTATTATACTCCCGATTAGTACACCACCGCCAACCACTACCAGTGAAATTAACGCGTCCGAAGGCGCCGCATAAAGTACCCTGCTAAGTATATCCCTACCTAGGTCGTCGGTGCCCATTATATGGGCTAAACTTGGAGGCTGTAGGGAGTGGGATAGGTGTGGTTGAAATGGGTTATAAGGCAGTAATTTCCAACCTAAGGCTGGGTTACCTGTGAGTAGGCCAATTACCTGAAGCGCCCCCTCGATTATTGACCAGGCGTAAAATAATGCCAGTATGACCAGGCCAAATGCTGTATCAGGCTTCCTTAAAAGCCTGACTAAAGCATGGAGACCTTTATGACGCATAACGTATTCAGTTATCGAGTTCATATTAATCACCCAAGCTTGATTCTAGGATCAATAATTGCATAGAGAACATCGGCTACGAAGTTTGCCAAAACCACCGCTATACCTATTACTATGCTACATCCAATGACTGTTGGGTAGTCATAGTTATAAAGGGCCGTCGTGAGTAGCCAACCAAGTCCTTGGTAACTGAATATTGTTTCTATTATGACTGATCCTGATATCATCCAGCTAAAGACGAGGGCTAAAAGCGTCACTATGGGTATCATTGAGTTTTTAAGCGCATGAACGTAAACAACCCTCCTTTTCTCAACGCCTCTCATAATTGCGGCCCTTATGTAATCAGCCTGCAGTGATAAAAGCATTGAGGATCTTGTGATCCTAGTTATGATCCCAAATGATATCAAGGCCAGGGCAAAGGCAGGCAGTACTAAGTGTCGAAGACTTGACCAAAAGTACGGCCAATTACTTTCAATTAACGCATCAATTGTTGGAAAACCTGTTATGAATTTAGGCGCAGATAATGTGGGGTCCGCAATTAAGTTAGGTGGTAATACCCCCCAGTCATATGCTATGAATAACTGAAGAAGAAGAGCCGCAAGAAATGGTGGCATACACCAACTTATTAAGTATAGCACCTTCACTGTGTAGTCGCCCCACTCATCCTTATATTCAGCAGCAAAGGCGCCGGAGAAGATACCGATTAGGCCAGTGAGTATTAGGGCCACGAAGATTAATTGCAATGTCCTAGGTAAGTAAACTGCTATTAGTTCGCTTACGGGTTGCTTGAAGAATGGCGACACACCAAAGTTAAACGTGAGTGAAGATATTAAGTAGTAATATAATTGTACATAAAGCGGTTGATTTAAATGGTATTCCTGAACTATGGCTTGAATAACCGAGGGCGCCGCATGCGGACCCGCCCATACATGTGCAGGATTTGGCGCCAAGACATGGGATAAAAGAAAGGTTAGCACTATTATACCTAGTATTAGGATAAAAGCCCTTATTGCCCTGTTAATAATGTATGTCCAGATAGACATACCTGCTATGATAATATAGAAAATCTATATTTTAAAGGTTTTCTCACTAAAAATTAAATAATGACTTACTTTGATACACATACAGTTGCGTTGTAATACATTAATGGAAAGTAATAACCGAGAACCCCTGGGTTCCAATAAGTGCCATTTACGTAACAACTCTGCACCCAGTACTGCCTAATTGCATATAGCCACATATCCGGTGCCTGCTGATAAATTATATTATAAACCTCCGTTACATACTTAGTAATTAATGTGGTATTCGTTACACTTGGCAATATATTAGTTATGCTATTTACCTCAGTATTATTGAAACATGATACATCGCCCGCTATACCACTATACATGGCATTAGTCTGGACAACTAGGTCCTGGTAAATCGGGTCAGGCCAGCTTGGGTACCAATACCAAATAAGCATTTGTGGATATGTAGGTGCAGTGCATGACTGCGATATCAAGTACTCCTCCTGCTGCGTGGTTACTGGATTAAGCGTTAATTGCACGCCTATTTGGGACAGCATTACCTGGACCTCCTGGGCTATCTTCACCTGCGCCGGATCATCGGATGTATACGTTAATGTTAATGATAATGGTTGCCCATTCGGATTTATTACAGTACCGTTAAGCAGAACTAACTTAAATCCCAGGCTCTTTAGGATCTCTATTGATAGATTAGGGTCGTAATTATACGGCGGCAGATTACTGGGGTTGTAGAACGGCATTCCTGGACTAATTGGGCCTACGTATGGTAAGCCAACCCCTGGAGCCACAGTATCTATAATCTCAGTATAGTTAATGGCATGCACCAATGCCACCCTAACCGCGGTTACATTTAATGGATACTTCTGCGCATCCAGGGTTATCATTAAAATTAACCACGTTGGCGCACTTGGAGGCTCTACAACGACTTTTAAACATGGATTCTGCTCTAAAGTTGATAGGTATAAGGGTGGTAATGCTGGTAATGAGAGGGGCCCCATTAATTGGGCTTTTCCACTTTCCAACATTGACATCACTTGATTAGCTGAGCTTGTGTACTCAAGGATTACGGTCTTTATCTTAGGCGGTGTTAGCATAATATTCGTCTCATTAGGTGGCAATTCAGCAGCCCAGTAGTTTGGATTTGCCTGAAGTACCACCATTTGTCCAGGGACCCACTGAACCACTTGGTAAGGTCCTGTACCCATCGTGTGAGTATTCATGTACGTATTCTGCTGATTCGGTACAACACCGCCATTCTGATCAACAAAGACCGGATCAACGGCAGAGGCCGAGTACTCAGCTAAGTCCTGTAGGAAGAACATGTATGGTTGTAATAACTTAAATTCCACCGTGTATGGGTTCAGGACAACTATTGCTTGGTCAGGGTAACTCATTACCTTCTGTATTGTTTCATTATGTACATTGTAATTACTCAAAATATTAGCTAGGCCATAGGCGCATAGGGTCTTATTAATTATGAAGTTATTATTGCCTGTGGCAAATGCCAATGCGTGACAGGCGCCCCAGGGAATTGCGTAACCAGTTATTGATGCCTCAGTACCGTTGTATAGTATGTTTGTGTAGAAGCTTGAGTCAACCTGGTTCATCAATATTACCCTGTAAATGCTGAACCAGAATGTTGTCGCGTTAACCGGGTCACCATTTGCGAAGTACGCTCCATGCCTTATGTAGAATATGTACATGGTATAATTAGGCGCCACCCACCAGGAACTAGCTAACATAGGCATGAATTGCGTAACACTGGTGTTAGTGACATCGAAGGCAATAAGTCCCTGGTAAACATTGGTCATTATTTCATCCTCACCTGCGTAAAAGCCGGTGGCTGGATCCACTGAGTTAGGTGGTTCGTTTTCTATCGAGACTATGACACTTGTATTAGATGGTAGTGGGCACGTAACTGTAGTCGTAGGTGGCGGTGTCGTAACATTCGTTGTCGTTTTTATAGTGGTGGGTTTATGGCTTGCCGTCATTATATAGTAATAAGCACCTATGACTATTGCTACTATTATTATAAACACGACTGCTATGTATACTGTTTTGCTTATACCATGCATACGTAGTAACATATAAATCCGTCTCATTTTTAAGCATTAACTTTTCTTAAAATAATGCATCGAAATATCAATAGGTATGGATAAGGCTTAAAATGACTTCGTCAGGCTATTAATAGGTATGTATATATTAAATAATGAGGAAAACGTAAGAGACCTGGTAATAGGCGCGACGATTCTGGGCACTGGCGGTGGTGGAGACCCCAATGAGGGATTAAAACTGCTTATGAATGTACTTAATTCAGGTAAGTTAATTAGGATAATGGAATTAAATGAGACTCAGTATTCTACAGTTCTGGCCGTGCCGTATTACGTGGGTACTGTTGCTCCCATGGCATCCTTGAGAAAACCAAACAGGATCAAGGACCCGGTATACACAGCTTATATCGAGTACACGAAGGTCCTCAATGGTGATATAACAGGCTTTGTGGCGACAGAGATGGGTGGTGGAAATACGCCGGTCGCCATGTACATAGCATCCATGCTTGATAAGCCCGTGATTGATGGAGACATGATCGGCCGCGCAGCGCCGGAGCTGCTTCAAAGTACCGCTAACATTGTTGGTACATCTCTATCTCCAGCCGTAGTGGTGAGCGAGACTGGTAACATTGTAATCATTAAGGAGTATAGTGACCTGGATGATTATGAGGCAATAGCACGATACATATCGGTATTGGCCGGTAAGCATGCAGTCGTTATGGACACTCCAATGACTAAGCAACAAGCTGAAAAGGCCGTGGTTAGGGGCACCCTATCATTGGCGATGAAGCTGGGTAGGGCAGTACGTGAGACTATAGAGGGGGGATACGATACTGCATTAACAGTAGCTAAGGTATTGAATGGTTGGATCATTTTTCGAGGAATTATTGATAAGTATGACTGGAAGAATGAGGGCGGGTTCTTAATAGGTGATTTATTAATAAGGGGTGTTGGTAAATGGAGAGGTATGGCGTTTAGGTCCTGGATTAAGAACGAGCACATAATAGCGTTTGTTAATGATAAACCTGTGGTCATGCCACCGGACTTAATAATGGTTCTGGGGCATGAAGGCCCCATAACTAATGATAAAGTAAGGGTAGGTGATGAAGTGTCCGTTGTCACTACTGCTGCACCAGTAATATGGCGAAGTAGTAGGGGGCTTGATTTATTTGGACCACGTCACTTCGGATTTAACTATGACTATGTGCCGGTTGAGGAGTTGGTGAGGTCTTATGGGGTGATTGAACATGGATAATTTCGAATTATTCACAGCATCCTATAAGTTAGTTAAGGATGTCATGAAGGTGAGCAGCAACGAGGAGGTGGCGATAACTACCGATACGGGTAGCGATTTTCAAGTTGCATTATCAATAGCCCAGGCAGCCACCGCGTTAGGTGCAAAACCACTGGTGGTACTGCGTAATGAGGCGCCGACCGTGGGTAAGGCAATGGATAAGTACTTACCAATTAATACATTATCGGCGGTCTTATCGAACACGGATGTCTGGATTTCCCTAGATAAGTCATACCTAATATACTCAACACCCTATGAGAAGGCTATGAGCGTAGGTAAGGTTAGGTATATTGAACTCTCCGGTTTTAATATTGATATGATAGTTAGGTTAATAGGGAGGATCAACATACAACTCATCTACGAACTCCAGAGAAGACTAGCTAGGATAACAAGCGGGGTCAGGAGAATGAGAATAGTTACGGAATTAGGTACTGACATAGAGTTTGAGAATGACCCCAACAGGCCAGTTTTAGTGGAAGGTGAGGTCAATGGTCCTGGTGAGTACATGCTCTTTGGGCAGGTTGATTGGGCACCAATTGAGGAAAGTATTAACGGGGTTATAGTGGTTGACGGCACAGTATGGCCACCAATAGGGCTCCTGCACTCGCCAATTAAGCTAAAGATAAGGGATGGAAAGATAAGCGAGATAAGCGGTGGATCTGAGGCCAAGATCCTTGAGAAATGGTTGAGGAGTTTTAATGATGAGAAGATGTTTATGACAGCCCACGTAACATACGGATGCCACCCCAATGCTAAACTAAGCGGCAACATAGTCGAGGACGAAAGGGTCTGGGGCGCAGTTGTATGGGGCTTCGGCAGCCAATCAGAGACATTTAAGGGAAAACTTGGACTAGCGAGTTCCCACGTTGATGCTGTCGTGCTTAATAATACGATATATGGTGATGGGGAATTAATTGTAAAGGATGGGGATTTTGTTCATGAGGAGGTAAAGGAATTAGTAAGGAAGTTAAGGGGCGCCGCGTAATTTCATTTGTTTTTATTATAAAGCTCAAATATAAAGTCTCTAACCACAGCCAGGTATTTGTCTTTCTCCTCCCACATGGGCATGTGGGAGCTTTTCTCAAATAATACCAGTCTTGAATCTCTGATCTTGCTGCTCATCAACTCGGCAATTCTTGGCGTAACCTCATCGTACTTACCTGTTATTATTAATGTGGGTACCCTTATTTTATGGAGTTGATCTGTTATGTCGAAATCCTTTATTGTTCCTGTTATTGTGAATTCATTGGGGCCATTCATGATCGCATAGGTCCTCCTTTTCTGGGCATATTCAAAAGATACTTTAACGGGTTCTGGAAGTTCGTCGAGCCTTGTAACATGTTGTTTATAGAAGTATTGAACGGCCTCTAAATACTCTGGGTTCTGATAGTCCTGGATCTGCTCATACTTCTTAATTGCATTCCTGTACCTCTCAGGTAGCTCCTCAATGAGTCTACGCATTTCCTGCACAGTGAGCGGGATACTTGATAATCCGTTTGATATTATTAAACCAACCAGGTTATCTTGATACTTCAACGCATACGCCAGCGCAAGCATACCGCCATATGAATGACCAAGCATAACCACCTTATCATTAAATACTTGCTTACGAATTTCCTCAGCTTCCTCAATGCCATAATCCACGGTGTACCTCGAAAAGTCGCTTGGCTCGTCAGAACGACCACTACCAAACTGGTCGTAAAACAAGACATTAATGCCATAGTTACTAAGTTCAGCCAACGGTATTAAATAATCATGAGACGCACCAGGCCCTCCATGCAAAACCACAAGGTCAATCCTTGAACCCACATTATATAACTTAAAATATATTCTCAATCCATGGATATTTAAGAATCCCTCCTCAATACGGACCATACTGCATCAACAAAAATTTAACTATTTTTGTATTAAATTTTTCCATTACCCTAATGAATAAAGTCCTCTACACCATTAAGGCGTTGCTTGGGAGAAGTGATAAAGCCTATCAAGAGAGAATTCGGCAGTGTTACCTGCATGTACACGTTATTAGTCAGCATATTAGTAAGAAGGTACGGGATTTCTCGAAATGATAAGCGAGGTATTAAGACAAGTGGTGAGAATTAAGATTTGCCTCTCACCTTTTGCATGCTCAATATGTATCCTCAACCAGTGCGGTGACCTTCACGAAAAATAAAATGGTCAGAATATGGCCCAAACTTTCTTATTAGGGAACCTATCATGGTCTAGGGTATGCCAGTGGTTTACTTTGATGGTGCTTGTGAACCAAGGAACCCAGGCGGTGTTGGGACTTATGGTTTCGTGGTCTACGGCGGCAATGGCAACGTGGTTCATGAGGATTACGGCATTGCCTGCGAACCAAGTCCAAACTGCACGAATAATGTTGCCGAGTACACGGGCTTAATAAGGGCGCTGGAGTGGTTGGTGGGTCACGGCTTTAGCAACTCAAGGCTCATTGTACATGGCGATTCGCAACTCGTGATTAGGCAATTAATGGGTGTGTATAGTGTACGTGCTGAGCACCTAAAGCCACTTCACAATAAGGCCCTTGAATTACTAAGGAACTTCGACGCCAAGCTTGAGTGGGTTCCTAGGGAGGAGAATGCCAGGGCTGATGAGCTGAGTAAGAAGGCGTATATCGAGTACCTCGATAACCACCCCGAGTTAGTTGAGGCCCTCAGTCAGTACTTCGCCACCGAGAAGCAGTTGGCGTCATTGAAAGAACTCGGCATCGAGCCTTACAAGTACATGAGCAAGATGGAAGCTAACAGGCTCATCAGGAAATTACTCAAGTCGTAAAGCTATGAGCCAAGCTTTGTAAGCTATAGCGAAAGTTTTTCTGCACTGTGTACTTTGATTTGATGTAATGATTAGACTTATTAGAGTCTAGCCATTCATTATTTTCATGCCATCTGATGATGCAGACATGGCTAAGGTGGATGAGAAAAGAAGAAGGTGGGTTGAGGATACTGTTAAGGAGAACCCAGTACTTGTTAGGTTAGATGGAGGATTTTGCAATAGGTGCGTACACAGCCGTTAGGGTTATTTCAAAGGAGTTGAAAGAGGCCATTGAGAAGAGGGATTTAGATAGGATTAAGAGGTACGTTGAAGTCATTGACTCATGGAACAAGAGCCTTAATCAGCAGGAAAAATAGCCTTACGATACATAAAGCTTTGATTTTATTCTTCAATTCCTCCTTAAAATCATGATCACCCTGAGTAATTTGCGCTCAGTGGTCGGTTTTCTCGTCACTTGATCTGTCCTGGAAGGATTCATCACTAAGGGTTATTAGGTGGTATCCCTTTAAGTGTTTGGTGATGATTGGTGACACGACTGAGCCGTGAGGATTGAGGGCGTGACTGATCATGCGCCCTTGACTAACTCGAAGACCTGCCCGCCCATTAGCTTCCAATGGTCAAAATTGAACCTGGCGTAGATCCTCCTGCCACTTAGGACCTTCGGTAACCACATGACGTCGTCACTCCACATATTACTGTACGGAACCTCGTTTATCCCGAACCAGATGGGCTCCGCCTCGTCTGACTCCCTGGGCACCCCGTCGAATTCCCTGGCGAGGAATACGTGGACGAAGTGCACGGACTCCACCCTACCATCCTCGTAATTCCAAAACTCGAGCAGCCCCATCCACTCCAGGTTCTTCGGCGTAATCCCAACCTCCTCCCTACACTCCCTAACCGCAGCCGAAACCACGTCCTCACCCTCCTCAACCTTACCACCAACCCCATTGTAATAACCAGCACCGAGCCCGCGCTTCTTCCTTATCAGGAGGACCCTGCCATCCCTAACCACGTAGACCAGGGTCTCGATGAATATCATTACCCAATTCATGATACGCCTAGGGAATTAAGGATTATCCCTGAGGTGAGGCTGTTCATGAATTGCCTTTTGTTAGTCTTTCTATTTCCTCAAGATCCTTCCTCGCAGTTTCCATACCGGTGAATAACGCGGTTATGGCCATTATTAATACAAAGACCCCAACCCAGCCGAGGTACCGCGTTGTTAGGCCTACATAGAGGTACATTGGCGTTAATGCACCAAACACAAAGTTCGCGATCCTATTTAGGGAGAAGGCTATGCCGTCAGCTAAGGACTTAACCTCCACTGGGAACACCTCGGTCTGAACAGTGTATGCACCGCTAACGACTAGGAACGTCATGAACATGGCCAGAGACAGCGAGTACTCAAGCCCAGGAGTCCTATACGTGATCGCCACGTACCAGAAGGCAATCCCCAAACCAATTAATGACGCCATTAGCAGGATCCTCCTACCAACCCTGTCAAGCATTAGTGAGCCGAGCAAGGCGCCCAGCGTCGCGAAGACCCAAAGCAGTAATACCGTGCCTAGCATACTGCCATAACCACCACCCCTGAGGGCGACGAGCATTGGCGTGAATATTGTGAAGATGGATGTCGTGCCGGCGCCAACCCAGGCAGCTGATGAATAAATAAGCATTCTCCAGTAACCCCTCCACACCTCATTGAATGGCATCCTCCTACGCCCCGGGGCACCCCTGAGCAACCACCTTGTTGATTCAGGCAACCTACTCCTCAGCAGTATGACTATTGCCGCGGGAATGGCGCCGGCACCGAGGATAATCCTCCATAGGATGCCTGGGGGTAATCCCATTGTGAGGAATACGTGGGCCAATAGGGCACTGACCAAGCCACCAAGTGGCATCATTATTAATGAAACACCAAGTAGGAGGCCCCTCCTCGGCGTTGGTGACTCCTCAGAGAGTAAGGCTGGTCCGGACACTATGTCAGCACCAATTCCGAAACCAACCAGGAACCTAAGCGCCAGGAGCTGCCCTGGGGATGTTACGAATGCCGAGAGGAACGAACTAACTAGGAAGAAGGATATGTCGCTCAGTAGCGCCACTCTCCTGCCCCTAAGGTCGCTGAACACGCCGAAGACCAGGGCACCGAACACACCGCCTATGTAAGTGGTTGTGCCAAGCAATCCCTGCATCTCTGGAGTCAAGCGCATGAAGTGAACCAGGAAGGGCAGGACAATACTGATGTTTAGTAGGTCATAACCATCGAGGAAAGTACCTAGGCCAATGAGCACCGATAACAAGACATGACTACCCCTATACCCAGTGCTTAACCCCATTAATCAGCCTCATTGTGATGCGCCTAGTAAAAAATAACCCAGCACGATTAAGCGTGGAAAACCCTAATGAGGCCAGGCTTGCCCTCCTTACCACTGACCTCAAACTTAACACCGAGTATTTTCTCAACAATGTATATGTTAGTTAAGGCATGAAGAGTTATCCTAGAAATGCCAACGACACTGTTGCCGGCCAGGGCCATGTACGGTATCACCATATCACCCATGTACTCATCAAGCGCCATGCCGCTCCTTAAATTCCCAAGTAGTCCCTTGGCGGCCTCCTCACCCACGGCCTCCGCAGGCTTACCCCTCTCGCCAAGCGCATCCGCACCCTTAATCAAGCCCTTACTCGACACGGCCCAGAGCACAATACCACTGCCCGGCCCCAGGTGCGGGTCCTTACCCTGCTCGTAGGTCTCCACGGCAATGTCAATTGGGACCTTAACACCGGCCTTGACCAGGTACTCCCTTGCCGAGTTTGCCTGTCTATGGGCCACGTGGGCGGGCAACCTAACCGCGTGTGAAATACCCCTAACCTCCCTCAACTCCCCGAACTCAATAACCTCGACCGGCCTTAGCCCGCCTGGCTCTACAGTGAGTATTACCTCACCGCCACCCCTTGGGTAGTGGCCACGCCTAACGAGCTTTAACTCGGCCTTAACGCCGAATAGGCTTAGCATTGGTAGCATTACGAACCTAACATAGTCAATGGGTGGTGACCAGGGAACATCGGTCCCTCCGGTTATTGTCACCGTGCTCCTGCATGGAGCGTAGATCAGTATTGGGAGTATTGTCTGTATGACGAGGGTAATAGCACCGGCGGTTCCAATGTCAAACCTAAAATCACCACAACTAATCCTCCCCGGCCTGAACACGAGCTCCGTGGAGCCCTTCACGGCGCCCGTTACCTGGGCATTGGATATCCTGGCGGCAGCAATAACGCCGGTCAAGTGCTGCTGCTGAAGTCCCGGGTTACTCCTCCTAGCCCTAATGTTGTATATCCTAACTGGCCTGCCCGTAATTGCCGAGAGTGCCAGGGCTGTCCTGAGTATCTGCCCACCGCCCTCAAGCACTGATCCATCGATCTCAATCATTTAACCAACATAGTCCTCAGTGAATTAATAAAGTTAATACACCATAGTTGCTAATCAGTATAGTGGCGTGTCCCTGGTCTCGGGACCAAGCAGTAGGCCGATTATCATGAGCACGGCGCCTATGGTGAACGTAATTAACGCAGCCATGTATGGACCAAATACAACAGATAGTACAGCAATGAGCACCGACGTCCACCCAGCGATTATGAACGGCCCGTTGTACCCAACCCCAACGCCCGTTGCCCTACCATGGGTCCTAAACCTCTCCGCCAAGTAGGCAGGTATTATGGCAGAGGGCAGGTTAAGGAAGAAGCCGAAGATTAACAGCTGTGTTGTTAGGTGGTGGGCATTGACTGTGGCGTAGAACCAAGCGGCTCCGGCGATGGCCATTACGGAGGCCACCACACCGGTGGTTCTCCTGCCAATTAGGTCCGATGCATAGCCACTGATCATCATGGCCGGTATGCCCACTGCATTGAATATTATGAGTAGCGGCGCGTAGATCCTGGGCGGTAGCCCAAGAATGGTGGCTAGGAAGGTCGGCATGAAGGTGGAGCTTGCGTAGACCATGATCCAGTTACCTAGGGTCACCAGAAATACCTGCGGCAGTGGGAATAGGGCCTTCATGGGGTTTAAATGGGTCCTCCTGAGCCATACCGCCGGCTCTCTCATGCTTAGCCTAATGATTATTGCCAGAGCCGCCGGTATCATGCCTAACCAAAATACTATCCTCCAGCCATAGTTAGTGAAGGATGATCCAAGCAGTGCGACAAGGCTAGACTGCACTAAACTGACCAGCGTGAAGCCAAGTAGTACGCCGGACTGTAGAACGCCCGAGAACAATCCCCTGAGCTTCGGCGTGCTCTCCATGGATATCGTGAAGCTACCCGCAACATCACCGCCAATGAAGATTCCCTGCAACGATCTCAGCAGTATTAATGAGGCCGTCGCTGATACGCCGATTTCTTCGTAGGTTGGTAAAAACCCAGTCAGGCCTATTGAGAGGGAGTAACCAAGCACGGTTACCAGTAGCGAGAATCTCCTGCCGAGTTTGTCACCGACATAGCCAAACACAAGCCCGCCAATGGGCCTAAAGATGACCGTGAACACTATGGGCAGTAGGTCGAACAACATGGTCAGTGAACCGCCGGCCCTCGGGAAGAACAATTGACCAAGCACAGGCGCAGTGACAAGCACAGCGCCTAAGTCATAGGAGTCCATAACCCACGAGAGGTAACCACCAACGATATTGGCCCTACTCTCAACTACACGCCCAATCATGCTCACCACACGAGCCTTGCAACCACCATGGAGGCTATCACCAGGACCATGTAAAGCACCCTGACAGAGAAGGTTCCTCCCCACAACGCCCTGAGCCTCCTATACCCATTATTATCAAGGACTCCGCTCATCATTGGCCTTATATAATAGAGGGCAATTGGCAGGGTCACCACGGCCACCAGGGATAAGGGCGGTAAGTACCCAAGGAGCACCGACAAAGCCAGTGACGCGTATAGTACTGCCGTGATTAAAATCGACAACCACCCACTGCCACGCACACCAAGTATCACCGCAAGCGTCCTCTTGCCCACGGTCACATCCGTCTCCCTATGAAGCATGCCGGCGGCCAGTAGGGCTAGCATGGTGAAGCAGGCATTGGGTAGCGTATTAATGAACGGCTGAATTGCCGGGTAACCCGTCTGCACCACGAAGGCGCCTAGTCCTGTTAAGGGGCCGAGGGCCAGGGCAGCGAAGACCTCACCGATGCCCCTATACCTTAACTTCAGCGGTGGTGCCGAGTAGCTAATGCCAAGGACGGCCCCCGTTATTATTAAAACGGCAACTACGTAAACGTTCACCACGAGCCCAAGGTAGAGGCCGATCAATGCGGCAATGCCTATGAGGGAGTAACCACCAATCATCATGGTCCTACTGCTGAGCCCCAGGTCAATTATTGGTAACACCCTATGCCTAATGCCGGATCTGGCGTAGGCTAGGTCTGCCCCTGACCCATAATCATAGTAATCACTGACCATGTTAACCCCAGCCTGGGCGAGCATTACCCCGATCACCGTAAGCACGTACCTCACAACATTAAACGCGCCAAGGAGGTAGTACGCCGTGAGGGCACCGACAGTGGCAGAGGTCGCTGTGGCAGTCAACGTCTTCGGATTCATAGCCGTAAACCACTTCCTAAGGGGGCTGATTAACATACAAAATCACTCAATCACATCCAAAAGCATACAATGGAATTTAAAGGTTTATAGAAAATTATCTGAAAATAACAGAGCATCAATTCAATGACTATACCAAGGGATTTTATGGATATAGAATAATCAGGAAAGCCCCAGACCCAACTCATTACACTCAACGGTGAGCCCCCTAAGTCTGTCAACCACGTCGTCACCAACAACCCTAACATCAATGTAATCAGTAAAAACCGAGAAAACACAGCAAAGAAACCCAACAACCATGACAACACCATCCCTACCCTTCACGGCCCCTCCACGAGTCCCAACACCATCCCTAACCAAATGAACAACATACTTGTTAACCTCCCTAAGGATCCTCTGGGTATACTCATAACCAGAACACGCCCTGACCCTACGCCTAAACTCCCTAGCACCACCACGCCTCAGGTACATTAGGTAATAAACAACGTCCTTATACCTCCTGTCTCTGGCAATCCCGAAGAACCGAGTTAAGTTACGGGAACGCTTGAGTATGGACTCAACCAACGCCGCCCCAATAACACCCACATACTCACCTGAATCACATGCACTGCCTATGTTCACCAACGCCCTGTACATGCTTAGTACCATCTCATACTCACGGGTAACCCCCAGTAGGTAGCTCCTAAGTGAACTCATGAAACCAAACACCCGGGACCAGTTATATTAATTTAATTCAAACCAAACATAGAAAAGCCCAACCGCAAGGGTGAATCGATGGTCAACGAGGGTGAGGAGGCTCCCGACTTCGAATTAAAGAGCCACGATGGAGAAACAATAAGGCTATCAAACTACAGAGGTAGGTGGATCGTGCTCTACTTCTTCCCAAAGGCCTTCACCAGCGGCTGCACGAGGGAGACCCAGGAATTCACCAGGCTATGGGATGAATTCGAGAAACTAGGCGTGGTGGTCCTGGGCATAAGCACAGACCCAGCGAGCACCCAGAGGAAGTTCGCTGAGAAGTACGGCGTTAAATTCAAACTACTAAGCGACAGCGAGAAACGTGCATCGCAGGTATACGGCGTGCTGAGACCCACGGGAACCGCGGAGAGGACCACATTCATAATAAACCCAGAGGGCAAGGTGGCCAAGGTAATCAGGAGGGTCAAGCCAGAGGAGCACCCTGCCAAAGCCCTGGAATTCCTGAGACAAAGTATGTAAAATGATACGAATAACAATAATACATATTCAATGAATTAAAAATGAACATGGGTAATACTTTAAAGGGATAATCAATGACTACTTAATTAATGACTGGGAACAAGCTAATACCCATACTCGTAACACTCACGTTAATAGCCGTAGCAGCAGCCATAACCCACGCAACAGCAACACCCACCATGCACCCAATGATTAAGCACGGCGTTGGCTACGCATCAACAGTCTACAGCCTAAACTGGGCTGGCTACGCAGTGCCCACGCGGGAGGGTACTGTAACGAGCGTCGCAGGCTCATTCATTGTTCCATCCGTGACCTGCACCAGGCAGACAACCTACGTGGCCCTGTGGGCCGGGCTTGACGGGTACAACGACAGTACGGTTGAGCAGGCGGGAATAGCCATAGAGTGCAGTGGTGGTAAGCCCATTACGTGGGCTTGGTACGAATTCTACCCATCACCATCCGTGGAAATAAGCGGATTCACAGTCAAACCTGGCGATGTGATCTACGTGAATGTGACGTACATAGGCAATGGCGAATTCAACATAGTGATCAAGGACATCACAAGGGGCGAGACATACGCAGTAACGGGTAGCGTAAGCGGAGCACTACTCTCATCAGCCGAATGCATACTGGAGAGACCTACCGTTAATGGGCAGTTAACGGCACTGGCAAACTTCGGAACAGCATACTTCGGGCAGGACTACACGGACGTGATCGGCACATGCTACGCAACCGTGGGCGGTAGCACCACTGCCTTCGGAAACTACCCATCAACCGTGGAAATAATAATGACCGCATACAACGGCAAGATCCTGGCACAACCAAGCTCATTAACCACTGACGGATCAAGCTTCACAGTAACATACGTAAGTAGCGGAAAGTAATTTAATTCATCATAATATTCATTTAGTTTCAGTATTAAAATGCGTCATGAGATTGATTTTAAGTTATAAGAATTAATGTAAATTGTAGAATCTTATCATTTATCTTAATTAGTATTTTACAATATTTTGTATTTAATTCCTTAAACTTTGATATTGAGCAACTAGCAAAATTAAGCATCCCTAATAAATTAACCAAATTAGAATCCTTAGTTAACAAGATGCATCATTTTTATAGGCATGAATCATATTAATAACATCTCTACCAAGCTTTCTTAATTCCCTCCTACGTGAATCTTTACTATGGGATCTTGTACTTATTTTTTCATTTACTATACGAGACACTTCGTATGCTTCGTTTAACACCTCACCATTAGTATTGACTACTGATATGCCTAAATTATTGACCAACTTCTTCACAAGTTCGTCAGTGAATCCTATCAAGTCCCTATTACCTAGTTCTTTAGGCGGTGGCGTTAACGACTCCACAAACTTGTCAATAAGCTTAAGCATGAACTCCCTCATACTTAAGTCACTCATTAGCAATCTTTCAGTGCTAACCAATAGATCTCTCAATGATTTACAATACTTGGCTTGCTTTACATTATCTTCAATGCTCTTACGATAACTAATCATATAAAAGCATAGATAATAATCAATGAGGATATTAGTATCCACCAAATACATCGTACATCCCTATAGGTAGTCACTTTCCGTAAACCTGACGCCAAGCTCACTCAATGTGGCGAATGAGGTGCAGGAATTTAGAAACTTGTCTAATTGCTCATGACTATAACCAGCCCTAGACAACACATTCCCCGCCTCATTCTCCTTACCATAAAACACTAGGAATGAGGAAGCCAATAAACACGTGGCCCTCTCGCCATCGCCAAGTAATGCCTCGTCCATAGCCATACCAAGTAATAGCAATGCCTTATCAAGTATGTAATTACCAACTCTAGACACGCCCCTGTAACGGGCCATGCAGGCCGCATGCGTTAGTACTCTACCTGCGTTAACAAGCAACACCTGGACTTTATTCAAATCCGTGAGAAACTCGCCACCACCATCAATCGCAACCTTCCTAAGGAACTCCTTATATTCAGTATTAAGCAGGCCAAACCTAGCTAGGTACTGAAAGACCTCATACATCGCCCTTGCAAAATCAACAACAAACGTTAATTGACCCCTCCTAACCTCACTCATCAAACATTGAACATCAGCCCTTAAATCATTAATCTCCGCATTCACCGAATCAACACACTCAACGCCTTGGCAATCCCTAATTACATCAATCAAATTTGTGGCGTGCCGAAATAACATGCCAATAGCCTTACGAAACATGTTATCCAATTCCACAACATCCGCCCTATTCATCCCCAATGACTGAGTAGGCTGCATGAGATCTAACTACTTAATACCATGGTTAAAATAAATATTTAAACATTGTCTTTCAATTAAAATAAACATCATCATTGATGATATAATGAAACATAGATTATTTTTAATGGAAGCATCAATGCACCGACCAAGTATTATGAACTTGACGTTACTGTGAATGGATATGTTTGCCCGCTAACGGTCGTTATATAGCCACTGTATTGAACGCCAACCTGTGCATGCTGCTGTCCTGTACATATTGCTTGTATTGTTTGGCCGTTGAATGATACGAAAACATTAGATGTGCTGAAGTAACCGTTGGATATAGGTAGCATTATCTTTATCATGGCTCCCTGCATGTCAGCAGGTACCTGTATTGGGCTCTGGAATACGCAACTTAAACTACCTAGCGTGAAGCCGTTGATGCCAATGCCGCTGCTTGATGGGTTACTAATGAGCAGCGTCAACGTGGCAGAAGTGCCGGAACTAACACCAGTCAAACCAACCGCCTGCACTTGAAGCGTGGTGGTTATTGGTGTGCATTGCTGTAGTTGGGCTTGGCATGATTGGTACTGCCCCTGTAAATTGTTGTACTGGGTTTGTAAATTCACTAACTGGCTTTGGCATGCCGAATACTGACTCTGTAAATTACTGTACTGGCTCTGTAGGCCCGAGTACTGACTCTTCAAGTCATCATACTGAGCCTTCAGGGCATCGTACGCGGCCATCAACGTTGAGTAATTTTGATTACTCACAAACCAAAGGGTACCAAAGACCGCAGCCAAGGCTAGAAACACCATTGAGAGGGCTATCCATAGGCTGCCCTGGGTCATTAATTACTTTCAATCCTAAATAATTATAAATCCTTCTGTATTGTTGTGATATGTAATAATTGACGCAAAGAATAATCATTAATGAATAAAGAGCCTTAAAGCCAGCGTAACTACTATCATCATTATCAAGATTATAAATGAGACCACCAAGTGCCTCCTTATGTAGATTTCCTCAAGTAATGGCTTATCACTCGTATAAAGCAATACAGACACCGCACCAGTAACCCAAACAACGGTACTCACAGGAATGAAACCAATAACATCAATTAATGCCTTAGCATATAACGCATACACAATTAATGTAATGACCGCAATACCCAACGTCACATAATTAAAGACCCACACAGCATCAACAGGCCCCTTAAAGTAACGCATATTTATACGAATTCTAGGCTCCAACGCTTTATTCACAATAAGACCAGACAATACTTCCCTAGTTATTACCATTAATGCCTTCGCATTAATGTAACAATACGCCTGTGTACTATCTTTGTCACCAGCTGAGGTATCAAGCATCAATACCGCATCTTCCAGCATAAGCCACATGGGACTTTTATCGTTTAACGGCTTAATTGGACTTAGCTTACTTAAGTTATGTCTATTATAAATCCATAATGCCAATTCCGACCTCTTTGTATGAGTCTCCTTGGGTAACTTAATTACCACATGTACTGAGTTTATCATAGAATTATCACGCATCAGCAATTCAGGAAAGACATTAAAGCCAATACTAAAGTCTGCGCTAAAGAGGGTCCTCCACCCAACGAGCTCTTCATAGGGTTGAGACCTGATCCTCTGTATGATGATAAAGAATCTCTTATTTATCAATTTAACTAGTGCCAACGGATGATAAGTCGCAATCTCATCACGGAGAAATAATGTAAGCGAAATTAAATCGTTAATTAATGGCTCGGCTGCAGATGGAGCATAGCTAGGTACGCCAACAAGTATACTTGGAATAAAGATTTTACTAATATATTTAAGCAACAATTCAGGCAAAATAAACGATAACATCGCCGTTCTCATACTTATTTCAGTAATTAACTCCATTAGATTACGAAACTCCATAACTAAATCATTGAACGCATCACTACGTTCAAGCTCATTAGGTGTTCTAAACTTTAAAACCTTATTTATTATACGCAAAAATTCACTTTCCTCATTTACGTTAATTACCATTCTCTTCTTCAATTCCTTAACTAAATTCTCAGCATACTTCCTAATCGCCCGTTCCCTATAGCTACTTGGCAGTACTATAATCCTTTCGTCATGCTGCCCCCTTGTCCTGTACGTAAAGGTTGCCCTGCGTGGTCTCGGCGGTAATGGCACCACGAAGTAACACTCACGCTTACCTTTACACCAACGGGGCTCCTCTAGAACCTCACCAACAATAACCTCATCGTACTCAATAATATCAGGCAAAACATCAATAACCCTAAGAAAATACCTCAAAACACGAACCTTACCACCGAAATAATAATCAAGAGAACCCTTCACGATCTCCTCAAAATCAACATCCACCGCCATAAAGATCAATCACTAACCTTCACGCCTGCACCCTTACGTTTACGTTCATTATATGCATCATCAAGGGCTTTACGCAGCATATCCCTTACGCGCCTTGCCGCCTCGGTGTCAATATCCTTGAACGCCAGGGAGATTGAGTCAGTCCTGGTGTTCAGTTCGTTCATGTATTCCTCATACACCTTATCAATACCATCTGCAAGTCTCCTATATTCTTCATCAACCTTGTCATCAGGCAATTTACTAATGTACTCCTTGATTAATTTAACCATGGCATCAATGACGCCCAACATACCGTACTCAAGAATAATCAAACCAATGGTCCTATCCACGCCCGTGCTATCCACATTCCTAAGGATCAAACCCCAGTCAATACCCTCACCCAGCCTCCCCTCATTACTCCTGGCCTTTTGTTTCTCTGTCACGGTATTTACTGCAAATAAATTATTTAGGATCCCACGATTAGCAAAAATAGGAATTACCTTACTAATACTTAAGTTTAATCGATTAAAAAATTCAATTAACTTAAATAATAAATCCCTACCGTACCCAATTAGCCACAAAAACTTCACATAAGTATTTTATCAATTAGCCTTTTAAGTCTCTCCAATCCTGACCTCCTCCCGGCCTTGGTTTGTGTGGGTTTTCTTCGGGGTTGGTTCATTGGTTTGTGATTTACTGCCTTCATCCTTGTTGCCAGTGGCCTTTAGCCGTTTCACTCGTCCAGTGGTGGATCACGGACCGGGCCTCCGGTCAGTTGCCCCTATCCATCACCAGGAGTGGCCCCTAACACTGGGGTCCCGGGGGCTCTGTCACCTAGGACTTACCTAGTTTCTTCACCATACCCCTAAAGCACTTGACTGGAAATCTTGTTAGAGAGATCCCCCTGCCAATGCCGTAGGCATTGGTAAGAATGGGATCCTGAGCTTCGATTACTTAATTGCTAACGTCATAGAGGAGGAGCAATTATCGCCGAAATATCCGCGTTAATTAATAATTGAACGTAATAATAAGAACAGTGATTAGTCGCTGAAGGAAACCATAAGAACAATAACACACCGTAAGCGATCGCCCTAGGCCATGATTAAAAATTTGCCTAGGAACGCTATTGATGAGCCTTATTAGGGAGTTAATGCGGGAGCCAGCCATAAACAAACAGCGAGCTTTTAATGGCGTAATAAACACGGTGCATACTAGCATGTGCATTGCCTTATATTCTTTCTATTATGGCTATCTCATCTTCGGAGATCCCTGTAACTTTAGGTACTGTTATAGAACTATTAACGTCGCTTGCTATCTCTATATCATGATCATGCCCTGTGCTTAAGACTATTTTGCCGGATTTACTTTGTGAGAATACTTCCTTCAATGAATTACTCACGGACTTATATAAATAATACGCCGCCAATCCCTCTTCATTAAGTGTTATGTCGTTACATAACTTCATTATTTCGTGAATTATTGCGCCTGCGCCTATGAGGTCCTCAATCGCGAATTCCTTGGCTTTGTACCCTGCACAGGCAATGTTTATTGTGCCGTAACCCTTCTCCATCAGTTTTCTGGCCAATGCTGAGGCGTTTATTGTTGAGCCTATGTAGGTATTTACGTTAATTTTGGCAAGGGTTATCGTTAATAGAGCGCCAGCTGTTGATCTTATAACGAGCTCTTTCCTGCCACTTCCTACGTATGTTCCTCCAATACTTAGTATTTCGAAGGGCGAATTATCCAGGTTAGCCATGGGGGGCTTAATACCCTCAACCTCGGCGGCCAATGGAATATCCCTAGCCCTGGAAAGGGCTAGTGCCTTGTCGAGGCTAGGCGTTGCGTACACCCTCTTAAATCCAATGCCTAAGGCCGTTATCACCGTGGTGGAGAACCTAAGCACATCAACAACCACATACGCATCAGCGTTGGGATTTACCCCATCCTTAAACCAGGAAAGAAAAACATGCATTTTATTCATGCATGTGCCCATACTTACCCTATTCACGGTATTCTTACCTTCTTAGGGAGCGTTAATTGTACGTTTAACCACCCCAGGAAGCCCCCTAGGATCGCTGATAGGTAGCACCAGACCCATAGTATCCATGGGTCAATCAGTGGATTACCAGTCAGTGGTCCTCCTCCCACGCCAGGGCCTATGTGTGCGAAGTAGAAGGCTAGGTACATGCTTAGGCCGTTGAAATACGCCAATGAATATTTTGTGAAGTTCTGGTGGTACTTCATTATGTAGACCATTATGGCGACCCATATGAATAGCCATATCACGACGTTCAAAATGAGGTTTGAGTGTAGGTAAGTCACGAAGTAATTTACGAATGTTGCGGAAATCGCGCCCCATAGAGCGCCTAGTGGGAACAACGTGTATATGTACTTAAGGGCTTTATATACTGCGCCGAATGCGAAGTACTCGGCCCAGGCTATGAATGAGGACCAAAGCGCTATATTGAAGGGGCCTAGGAATACTCCGAATGGAATTGAAATAACTACCGTTAACGCCACGGCAAGCCAAAACGGCACCCTTTGCACGACCTTATACTCTTCCTTCTTGGGTTCTGCCATTAGCCATCACCTGGAGAGCAGAGTTTTTGGGTCCTTAATGACCCTATTCGGATCCATTGCCTCAGCTAGGTATGGGTAATGACCCTTTTTCCACCTGCCCTTGATCATTTCATCAAGTGCCCTCGCAGCGAACGCCGCAATCTCCGGATCATTAACGTTGTAGTCAACCACCAGTAGATCTATGTTCGGCTTCGAGAGGTCTAGACGCTCAAGTAACGCCTTTAGTAATTGCAGATCGGCTTGTTTGTCGAACCAGGGCTTATTCGTGCCTTCAAAAACGAATTCTCCGTCCCTGCGCACCATCCTCTGGCAGTATGCCCCAGGCCTTGGCTTTGCATTAATTTCATTATCAATTATACTAAAACCCCTCAGTGGGAATATTACTAGGGTGGAGCCTCTTGCCTTGTTCAGTCTCTCAGCCATGATTTTACCAACCATGTACAACTCCTCGGCGGTAGCCCTAATTAGCGTGACAACTCCCTTACTATGCTCATAGGCGCACCTCTCCCTGAATTTCTCCGGCACTGTTTCGGGCCCCCAGAAATTAATCATGTCCACGGCGCCTGGAAGAACGACCTGGGGAATACCCAGTAACCCTGCAGTTGCTAGCCTGAGCTTCTCCCCAAAGCTGGCGCTTAGTACTCCGCCGGCCACCTCATCAACTAACTCATGCGTTGTAACATCAAGCACCCCAACAGCCATCCCAGCCTCCAGCAGTCTCTCCATGGTGTAACCGCCAGTCTTTCCCAACGTGTGGAAGGCAACCACGTCATACCCCTGCTTAGAAAGGTAATCCTTGGCAACTATTATGTGGGGCGTCGTATTGCCGAACTGCGTGGCAAATATTATCGGCCTCTTCTCTATTGAGTATGGCAATGGGTTAGCCGCGGCCACGATTGCGGCGGCAACCCTATTAAGTACCTCGGCCTCTATGGTGTTTACCTTCTCGCCACCGGCTATGTCGGTTATTGACCAAAAGAGCGTAATGTCGGAGCCGGAAACAAGCCTAGAACCCTCCTCTGGCGCCGTGGTCACTATGAACTTAGGCATGTAGAGGGGTAACTCGCTCATAATCATTGCATTCAAGGACAAACCTGTTGTGCCACCGAGCCCAACTACGCCGTGAAGTTCACCCTTACTTAACCTGTCCTTGAGTATTTTAATGGCACCCTTAGCCATGGCCTCCTGGCCCTTGGCCCTATCCATGTTATTGACCTGGTCGATTGAGAAACCAGCGACCCTAGCAACCTCCTCATTGCCTATATCAGGCCTGCCAAGCTTAGGTGTGTACTTCCTCATTGATAAGTCTACGAGTAGTGGAACGCCGCCATAGGTGTTTATTCGTTCCTTAAGGAAGTAGCCCTCGGCCTCCTTAGTGTCTAGGGTAACTAAAATGGCGATTATGGGTTTTTTAATGCTCATAATCATTTCACCACTTAGATTATTATGGGTACGGATTCATTCTTATTGACTTAAAGGCCCTTATTTGCTCAGGAACAGCCTTCTCGACGGGAAGTCTCTCGAAGGTTGTTGCCCCAAAGAATCCATGAAGTCCCTTCACCCTCTCGGCCACGTACTTAAAGTCATCCACATCGGCCACAGGTCCTCCGTGAACTATTGTTATTATGTCCGACTTCTGGCTACGTGCCACATCAACCAAGTGCTGCGTTATCCTTACGCCATCCTGCAACGACAGGGTAGTCCTGGCGCCTATCGTACCCTTGGCGGTTAACCCAAGGTGGATAACCACGACATCGGCGCCGGCCTTTATCATTTCTATGGTGTCCTCCTCGTCAAAGACGTAGGGTGTTGTCACCATGTCGAGTTCGTGAGCCATCCTTGTGGCCACGACCTCCTTATCATAACCCATGCCTGACTCCTCCAGGTTCCTCCTAAACAATGAATTCTTATCTATCAAGCCCACCGTCGGGAAGTTCTGAACGCCGGAGAAGCCCATGTCCTTAAGTACCTCTAGGAATTTCTTCATTCTGTAACCCTGGTAAAACGGGTGGGTTCCGGTGACGCCTGCGAGAACCGGCGTGTGATCAACCACGCTCAAAACCTCCTGGGCCAAGTCAAGGAGTATTTGGTGCGCATCGCCATACGGCATCAAGCCTGCCAATGAACCGAAACCGGCCATCCTAAACCTACCGGAGTTATAAATAACAATGAAGTCAATGCCGGCAAGCTCAGCCATCTTGGCTATAATCCCAATGCCAGCACCGGCACCGAGGATTGGTTCCCTAGCCGCAACCTTCTCATAGAGTTTATCAAGTACCTGTTTACGAGGTATGTACTGAACCATACAGGTCAAAAATATGGCACTAGGAATTATTTAAATATTGTGCTAGTATTTCTACAAAGAAAATACTAACTCTAAAAACTTATTTTATATAATGAAATACAACATTAAGCAAAATGAAAACAGTATTCATTCTTAATAACGATTTTCATAATCCTAATGCTAGAATAGCATCGATTCATGAGTAAATTCATGTTATGGGCGAAACGAGACCCACGGATAACCCCATAGACCATTCAATCACTAGGTCAGCATGGACTGATGCAGTGGATCATTAGGACCATGGACATTAACTACCCATACTCATTAAGTCGGTAGCAAGATCATCAATTAAGAACAGGTGATGCTAAGGAACGAGCGTTACCAGGCATTAACGCCTAGGGGTTACAGGGAGGGAACTTTCGGGCAAATGCATGTACCCGACACCCTAGTATGGGAGACCCTGTGGGTAGGAGACTATATTAAGCATGTCTTCCGGTGACTAAGTGGCGCCTGCATGAGGATTGTGTATAGCAAGGACAATGGGGACGTCATCTTCGACTTAGTTGATGAGACAAGCGGAAGCGTCATTAGGCGGTTTAGGATTGTGAAGAAACGCCTGCTTAACGGTAGGTGGTTGATACGGGTGTATGAAGTTAATGGTGACCGTGAGGATTTGTTTGATGAGTATGAGGTACCGGAACTAAGGACCGAGGATGTCGTAAGAAGAGAGTTAATTAGAATACTCAACGGTGAGTTTGGGCTTAACCCCTATTGACCAATATGAAACCTTATTGGACTAGGGCAATTGGCATACCGCAAAGTATTGATGATGGCATTGCCGTTAAGCCCTTCCACCCGACCTAGACCTCACACGCTGATATAATGGCGTGCTTGAGGGCCCCAAGGGCCTCTTCAATGCATACCTATGGGGGTTCGAAGGTGGACACGGAGACAATAACCAGTGGCTTGGGCAGGGCCTGGGGAGACCCTGAGCATTGCTATTAAGCCGTACCCATCATGCCACGTTCTGGTGGTATTAGTCATTCACCATTTTCTATTGGTTTTAACCCGTCCTTAGCGTCTCATTATTTATTGCCCTCAGTGCTAAGAAGAGTATTGATGAAATACCACGCCGGTTTATAATGGAGAGTATAGTATCTTAGTTATGACGAGTAACGCTAACGCAATTATTAGTAGCGTGTCAGTTAGGACCAGGAATGTAATGAGCCTAGTGTTGAAGGGTATATCCTTGGGCAGGATTAGGTAACTGCTGAGTATTAGCAATATGAGTGTTGTTAATATTGGTGCGGTTGCGATTAGGTAATTCATGTAGGCCTCCACTGGCTTTAGAAGACCCATGATCACTAGGAATAGCGCCAATGCAGCGACGCCAATACCGGTGATGTAGTAGGCCCAGGAAAATGGCCTATGAAATGAACTAAGTATAACGTGGTACTTATAGCTTATGGGTTCAACATTAGGGTTTATTTCAAATGAGAACGCAAGACTCTTTGATGTTGAGTCCAAGATTTCTGGTTTACTTATCGCGGGATTACTGAATATTTTATTCAACTCACTCTTCATGTCCTCCTCCTTAAAATCCATGCGCTCCTCATCAAACAAAACCCACACATACTGCTTCTGCGCATTTGACGGCACGTTGAGCATGGTTATTGCATCATCAATCATGTGAGCAAGATGCGGCCGTAATGAAGCTACCTTTTTTCCTCCTATTCTCCTTAATGCCTGGGTAAGTGCATATGTGGGTACGGGTTCAATGGGTCTACGTAAATGAAACCTAACCGTATAATACTCATTTGCATCAACATACATGGCTATGCATATATAATTACTGCCCGGGCTGAACCCTAGTACATTCTGGACAAAATCACTGGGTAGTACGCTCAGGACCTCATTGCCTGGGCCTATAACCTCTCAAACAATACGTGGCCACCGTCCAACTTAGCAAGATAAGTGCCTGCATTATTACGTACTCTCTCAAAGCACACGTAATCAGAGACTTCACCACATGTGAATGTTAGAATGAGCTCCTCAAGGAACTCACGGGATCTAACTCTAATAGAGCGCTGAATGCGTTCAACAATGGGTACGCAACTTCTAAGCCTAGAGACCATAACACTACCCCATGTATGCGTAACTATTTATCAAACCTTAACTCATCTTATACATTTATTCCAACATGCGAATATTCCTTTAGGTATTCCTTAGCCTCATTATAGAGCTTCTTATATGGACCCCACATGAATAACTTATAGGCCTTCCTCTCCTCTGGATTGTCACTATTCCTCCAAGACTCAATAACCCTAACGCACTCCTCAACCTCCTCCCTCCTATTATTCAATAAGGCGTATTTTAAGAACTCATACATCCTAGCCACCGCAGAGTCATAGGAATAGGCAATAACCCCATGCGGAAGCCTAATGGGCTTCACCTCAGGTCGAGAATTAACGCTCATACACACCCTTTAAGTGCAAGACGAAACGGATATATTTAAAGATATCTTTGATATCGATATCCCCCATTTAACCCATCATTCCACTTTTATTCACCGCCAACTAGGATACCAAGATAATGACATTACTAGCTCTAGCAACACCAATGACCAACCACACAATTACAATACCCACGCAACACATTAATGCCGATAAAAACAACTACTCAATCACTGCATACGACAGAACAAACAGCAGAACCATGGCAAAGATGAACCTCTCCACAATTAATCCACAATAAGATGAAAACACACATTAACTCATAACCCAGTCATGGATTTAATACCGGCCTTAACTCCCTTTTAAGACAATCCTCAAGCCTAATCCTAAGCCTATTCTTAGCCCTCCTATTGCCTTGCTTCTCATCGCCTAGCTCCTTGCACGTGACCACGTATATCCCCAACCTACTAATCCTCTCGCTCAGGATTTTCTTAATGAATTCCTCCCTACCCACGGCGTCAAGTCCAGCCCATTTACTGCTATTGGCGCAGATCTCATTGAGGTAATGCATTAGGAACCTAACAACACCCTCAGAACCACCTATATTGGCTGGGCAATGCTCGTTTAACAACCTACGGGCAACATCACCAGCCTCACCCACGTAATAAACAATGGAGCCATCGAAGAAGACATAAACACCAGCCCCATGAACATCAATGCTCCTGCAATCATAAACACCAAGTAAACAATCACCAGACAAAACACCAATCATATCCAGACAACTCCTAATAGCCCGCTCAATATCACTAACCTGAACCATCCATTTAACCACTAATTGCCCTCCATTAAAAGTAATGCATTAGTACCCTGACATAGGAAGTTAATACTAAGTGCACCAAACATATGGCTAGGTATTGGCTGTTAATGATGAATGAGGAGAATTACCGGCATACAATTGAAAAGGGTATTTACGGCCTACCTGAAAAATCAAGCAAGCTCAAAGAGCTGATCGAGCCTGGCGATAGGCTAGTGGTCTACATAACAAAGAAGGAATGCCGAGAACTCTGTGGGTCATTCACGGCAATCCTAGAGGTCATTGGCGAGTGGAGGAAGTCGAGCAAGCCATTGTGGCCGGATGAGGTTAGGGAGGGTAGGATACTCTATCCCTGGTGCTAGGATTAGGGTTATTGTGAGTGGAAAGGTTGAGTTCAATGATGTTAAGAATGATCTATCAAGATTGTTAGGTAGGAAGATAGAGAACCCAGGGAAATAAGACTTAATTCCATGTATTATTCAATAAAGCCATTACCAAGCGGCGTAGGTGAATTAATCGAGGAAAAGCTAAGGAAAGGGATTGAGACAACGGAATTGATGAAACAAGGCAAGTTCAGCCATAAGGAGTTAACCAAGATGGCTAAAGATATCAGTGAATGGCTTGGTTTTAGAGTTGAGATAGAACGCAGTATCGATAACTTCAGGGTGGACCTAGCCCTATTCAAGGAGCCCAGATCCGTGCCTTTCGCCGTTGTTGAGATTCACGTCAGTGGTGACGCGTATAAGGACCTAGCCTCCCTAAAGCATGCCTATGATAGGTACGGCTCAAGGTTAATTTACGTAATAGTCAAGGACGAGGAGGTCGTGATGAAATTAATAAACGGCGCATTCCACGAAATTAAAGACCAAATAATCATAGTAAAAGCCCAGGAACTAAGGCAATTACATAAAGCATTAAGTAAGGAAGACATAAGAAAATTCATCAGCGAACTAATACGATAAGACCTACTAATGCTTAACCGCCCTCCTACCCGACCTAAGTATGAATTCCTTACCCGTGCTCGCATCACTGTAGTGGTTGAATGTGCCACCGCACGCCCTACACTTGTAGTGGGTTACGGTGTAGTTACGCATCTTCCAGGTCTTAACAACCTCAACATCATCAGAACCACAGTACGGGCACTTAATCACAATGTGAGTTAGTAACTTGCCACTTAATTAATTTTACACTTAATTAATCAGCATGTTATGAAAACGTGAAACATAAGTTAATAATAAGCCCTAACTCTTTCACTTTAAATCCTAGCTTACCTTTATAAATTAAATGTCACGTTACTTAAAATACTAAGTATGAAACAACCTAGCGATCCATTAATTAAGTACTTCCCGATGCGCGAGGTTAATGAATATTCAGCTGTCGAGAAGGGGCCTGGGAGGCCGCCTTATTGGGAAATGGTCTTTTGGTGGACGAGGAAGCCGCTTGCCAGCGCAAGGGCGGTGATAGCCAGTGCCCTTCTATCGAGGGAAGCCTACGGTAACGTGCAGCAGTTCCTAAACGACCTATTCCCATGCCGTAACGAGCAAAAGACCGTCCACAACTGTAACCCATCGCCGAGGCTTATCGAGAAGCTTAGGGGTAGGAAGCTCCTGGATCCATTCGCTGGCTTCGGCTCAATACCGCTCGAGGGGCTTAGGCTTGGCCTAGACGTAACCGCCGTCGAGTTACTACCCACAGCCTACGTATTCCTAAAGGCGATCCTCGAATACCCAGTCAAGTTCTGGAAAACTACCATTGAGGTATCGGGCAAGGAGGTTAAGGAATTAGGCCTCGAGGATGTTGCCAAGAAATTCAACAATGCGAGGCAGATTAACGACTCAAGCAGGTATAAGGTGCCTAGGCTCATCTACGATGTAGCCAAGTGGGGTAATTGGATAGTAAACCAACTAAGGAGCGACCCAGACATCAAGGAGCTCTATGAAGAGGACGTGGCAGTCTACATAGGTACCTGGGAAGTAAAATGCCCAATATGTGGAAGATACACACCACTAGTGGGCAACTGGTGGCTAGCAAGGGTCAAGAAGGGCAGTAGTACTTATTACAGGCTTGCCTGGATGGAGTGGGACAACGGCATTAAGGTAATTGACCTAAATAAAAAATGCAGGGAAGAAGGCGGTGGATCATGCAGGGAATTAATGGCCAAGGTCACCACGAGAGATGAGGAAGGCGGTACCGTTGAATGGCGTGGCAACAAGTATAAAATACCCATTAAAAACATTGAGCCCAAGAGAGAGACAGCCCAATGCCTATACTGCAAAGCCGAGATCAACCATAGGGTCATAAATGGACAGATAAGGAAGCTCACTAAGAAGGACGGCGAGTGGTACGTCAAATGGGCCCTAAGGCAGTGGAATGAATTATACGAAAAGTACCTAAAGGGCGAAATAACACTTGACGAACTACTGAGGAGCCCAGCCAAACCCAGGCTCCTAGTAAAGGTCAGGCTCATTAACGGAGACTTGGAATTCGAACCAACCACAGAGCAGGACACTGAGAAGCTTTGGAGAGCCCTGGAGAAACTTAGGGCGATGTGGGGAGACCCGGACATACCGACAGAGGAGCTATGGAAATATACTGCAAGTGGAGGAGGAGCGCTTAGCATTTGGATATGGGGCTTCGATAGATTCTTCAAACTCTTTAACCCACGCCAACTCTTCACCCTGGTAAAGCTCGTTAAACTAATACGTGAAGTGGGCAAAAAAGTCGAGGAGGAGAGACTTAGGGAGGGCTTAAGCCAGGAGGAAGCCAGAAAATACGCAGAAGCAATAACAACATACCTAGCAATAGCACTACTTAAACATGTCAATTACAACAGCATTGTAACGTCTACTGAACCTACTCAGAAATTTATTCGAGAGACTCTTGCCTTTAGAGGTATTGCTATGACATGGAATTGGGTAGAAGAGTACCCTGTCTCGGACGTATTAGGCTCGTTCACTAGGTCGTTAAGCTCCGTTATTGAAGGACTTGAGTACCTTGTTTCTGCTGTTTCTGGTAGTCCTAGTAGGGTTAGGGTTTTGCTTGATGATGCCTCTAGCCTGAGTAAGTTGGGTGGCGAGAAGTTTGATGTTGTTGTTACTGATCCTCCTTATGCATATGATGTGGCTTATTCTGAGCTTAGTGATTTTTACTATGTTTGGTTGAAGAGGGCTCTTAGTGATAGTGATGGTGTTTCGCTTAGGCCTAGGTTCTTAAGTGAGGCCTTCTTTGATGAGTTTGGTGTTGAGATTCCAATCCAGTGGCAGGTTTTTGCTCCTAAGGAGGTTTCTGAGAATAAGGGACGTTTTGAGCATTTTAAAATGAATGTTTCGTTTAGGGATTTGTTGGCTAGGGCCTTTGCAAACATACTGCGTCTCTTGAAGGATGATGGTTTACTCGTTGTTTATTACGTGGCTAAGAAACCCGAGTCCTGGGAGAATCTTGTTGATGCCTTGTGGCGTGTTAATGGCCTTGAGTTGGTCACGGCGTTTCCTGTCGCCACTGAGAGTGAGGAGAGTGTTGTGGCTAGGGGTAAGGCCTCGGTCCTTGGTGGTTATGTCTCGGTTTGGAGGAAGAGGGTTAGTGCCAAGCCTCTTGATTTGGATGCTGTTAGGGAGTCGGCCTTGGCTGAAATCGTTGATAGGGTTGGTGGTAGGCTTAAGGTTGCTGGTAATTTTGAGGGTCATACTCTTTGGGTTTATTCTTACATGGCTGCCCTTGAGTACTTGACTTCTCATTATCCGGTGAGAGCTGGTGGTATTGAGCTTGATTCCAAGGGCCTATTGGATTATGCTGTTACGCTTGCATTTAAGGCTCTCTTGAGGAGGACTGGCGTTGAGCTTCATGATAGGGTTGCCCAAGCTTACCTTGCCCTTAGGATTATTGAGAGTGAGAGGGGTTATGTGGATAGTGATGTTTTGTCTCATGTTGAGAGGGCTGTTGGCTTCGGCCATGTTGAAATGGTTAAATATGGGCTTTTAGGTGAAGTTGAAATAGGTGGTCCCAGGGTGGCTAAGCGTAAGGCCTTTGAGGTTTTGGCTCCACGTAGGGAGACTGTTGATGAGGTTAGGCGTGTTTATCATTATCAACGTGGTAAGTCTCCCGTGCTTGATTGCTTCAGGCAATTGCAGCTGAATGCCTTGGCTAAGGCATCCGTGAACTGTGGCGTTGATGTTAGGCGTGAGACGGTGGATTTTGCCAGGGCCCTTGTGGAGCTGGGTAAGGTTGGTATTCTTGATGAGGATGATGTTGATGTTAAGACCGCCAGGGTAATAATCGGCGCTGAGTGGTGGCAGTGATGGTGACTAATAACCTAAGGCTCCTGGCTGAGGGCAGGATTAGCCCTGCCGTCGATGTTTACGTCGTCTATAGAGCCCTATTCCATAATGAGCAACCGCCGGAGTTGCACAGGACGTACTGCGTGCCTGACCAGTTCCTCAGCGTGACCTATGTAACACACGCCTTTAGGCATTATCTTGAGGATTTCCTTGGGAAGTTGACGAGGAATGAACCTGAGGTTTATGCGCTACCCGCCCTATTGGGTTCAGGTAAGTCCCATTTCCTTGCGTTGCTTCTTCATGTTATTGCCCTTTATAGGCGGTGTAATGGTATTGGTGAGTGCGTCGGTAAGGAACTTGGGAAGTATGGCTTAATAATTAACACGCCTACCCTTAGTAGGGTACCTGAGGTTGTAGTTTTCCATGGCCAGTATTCCCTCAGTGACCTTGCGGCTGCGATTAGGAGGATAGGTGATAAGAATGAGTTGAGGGCTTTCCTGGGTGGTAGGGCGCCCATAGTGCTTGTTTTTGATGAGACCCAGTACTTTGAGAGTAAGGATCCTGGTTTTGTGCCCTGGATTCAGATGCTTTCTGAGGTGGTTAAGGAGTTGCCTGGTACTTACTTATTCGTGTCCTTCTCACTATTTCCCGGCGAAAAACCTGAGCTGCAGTCCTCAAGGGCCTTGGATGTTGTTAGGCGTGTTGGCCCGATTGTCGTTGAGCTGGATACCGTGAGGAACATCGTGGAGGTCTTTAGGAGGTGGAGCGGGTTAACGCCGAGGAGTGTTGATTTGTCCTTGCTTAAGGGGGCTGTTAATGATAATGAACTTAGGGACTTTGAGAGGAGACTTAGGGATACTTACCCGTTTAATCCTGTTTTTCTCGATGTGGTGCTCAGGCTTGGTGAGGAGTCCATTGCTGAGCGTACTCATGTTCAATTGACCAGGGAGTTACTGAGGACCCTTGCCATGGCCTACGTGAATGCGAAGGGCGGTGAGTTGGTTACGTTTGCTCACTTGCCTGAGCCACGTAATTTGATCGTGATTGGTGGTGATTTTGCCGCCTATTGGGATGCGTTGGTGAGGTTTTATGAAGAGGATAAGAGGAGGGTTGAGGAGAGGAAGTTGGGTGGTGTTGTCTTATCCGTGCTTAGGCATATTTTCCTGACCACGTTCCTCGCCAGGTTAATGCCGTCCGCTATCCTATACCCATCTGAGGATGATTTGGTTCTCGGTAGTTTTAATGGGTTGGATGTTAGGCCCCTTGATGTTAGGGCTGCGATACAGGGTATAACCGAGGCTGGTCTGCACGTGGCTAGGCTCGGTAATAAGTACCTCTATTGGTATATTCGTGATGAGACCGATGCCATTAGGGATGCAATGCTTAAGTTCTCTGTGGAGGATAGCATGCAGGTCGCTACTGATGAGGTTGCCTCATTGGTTAGGGAGAGGTCTGGTGTTTTCTCTGCCGTATATATCTCGGGTGTTGGTGGTCCTAGGTCATCGAATAAGGTTCATGTTATTTCCAGTAAGGATGAGTGGCAGAAGGCCCTTGATGACGGTGATGATTCTATACTAGCCATTGACCTGCTTGACTTCGGTGTTGGTAAGAGGAGGAATAATCTCATTGTGGTGAGGAGGGATGATGGTGTTGAGGCGCCGCTTGAGGTTAGGGAGGTTCTTGGTAGATTTGCTGGTGTTAAGTACGTGAAGGATGCCGTTGATTACCTGGGCAGGATTGTTAAGGCTATTGATGAGGTTAATGGGAACTTGTACAATTACTTCCCTGATCTGCTTACCATTGAGGGTGATGAGAGGCTGAGGAGGGAGATGGAGGAGTTGTTGAGGGGTCGTCTTGCTCAATGGAAGGAACGCACTACAGTTCTGTTGAGGCAGGTTGTTAATTTATGGCTTAGGAACGTAATTGTTGGCTTTAAGGATAGGGAGGTGAAGAGATTGGATGATTTCTTGACGGAGATAGCCAGGTCAAAGGGTGATGTGATTGAGGGCGTGGTTAAGCAGGTATTTGAGGGTGACTTGGTTGATTGGAATGGGTTTAAGAAAATTGGTGATTTATGGAGCCTATACCTTTACAATGAGGGCTTTCCATCGGCGCCGATCTCCTTTGATGAGTTTAGGGATAGAATAAGGGATTACTGCTCTGGTTGTCGCTGTGTCTTTGAGACCTCGGGAGAAGTAGTATGGCTTTCCAGGGATAAGTGTAGGGTTCCTCAACTCGATAAGGATGTTGGTGTTGCCCCATTCATATGGCGTGGAAGCCCCGTCGAATGGGCTGTGGAATCCTTCCTTAAGCAATTGGCGAGCCAGTCGAGCGGTTCGAGGAGGTACTACATTGTCTATAGGAGGCCGAGTGGTGAGGAGGTTAGGAGGTTCGTGGTTGATTTGCTCTCGTCGAGGAATGATTGGGTGTATTTGATAGAGGGGCGTGTTGAGGAGGAGGTTGTTAATAAGTCCATTGATGTTAAGATTGATGGTGTATCCACGTTTACGGTTGAGAGAAATCCTGGGTCTAAGGTGCCTATTGAGGTTTCCGCAAGTGATAATTTGAGGTCTGTGATTTACCGCATTGGTGATGCGGAGAACGAGGTTATGGTGAATGGAACCAGTTATCGTTTTGAGATCGATGTACCTAAGGAGCCTGGTGATTACAGGCTTGAGTTGGAGGCTGTGTTTGATGATGGGAGTAGGGATAAGAGGAGCATTATTGTGAAGGTTAAGGGTAAGTGCATTAGGTCCATCACCACTTACTCAGTATCCACTAATGATATGCTTAGGGGTATTGAGGTTACGAGTATTGACGCTGCCGATAGGTTACTACAGTACCTGCAGAGGTTGGTTCCCCGTGGTTATGGCTTCAAGTTTAGGTTGAGTGCGAATCAGGGTGTTGGTGACGTCGTCATTAACCTATCCGCTGAATTCGAAATTTCCAGTACAGATAAGGTTAATAGCGCCCTACGCCTTTTGAAGGCATTAAGGGATATTTCTCCATCCATAGATGCTGTCGTGGAGTTCCATAAAGCGATTCCTGTTGATAATGATATGGTGGGGTATTTTAAGGGATACAGTTTTCAGTATATTATTGATAGGGAGACTGAATGTTAATAAGGAAGGGGCGTAGAGGCGTGGTTGTGGTACTGAATGAAGGCAAGTTCGAGGTTGGTATACCGTTCAGCGAGGTAGTGAGGTTGATGGAACGGTTATGGCCGTGGGAATTAGGGGAACACGTTGTTCTTAATGGTGATGAAGCCCACTTCAAGGATATGATCCCCTTCGAGAGGGTGCTTATTTACTTATTGGCTAGGCGCGGCGGCTTACTGCCGAGGGACGCAGAGGCATTGGCGTCTTACCTAAGGCTTCATGAGGTTGTGGCCCTCTCAGAGACGTTTTTGTATAGGTTTTGGCTTTGTAAGGTGAGTGATAATGACTGTAGGAGACTTACTGATGTATTCTCGAGAATAATCGCAAATTACCGTAGGGTGTTACCATAATGGTTTCATTAATTGAGATTCTGAGATCCGCAGGCAAGGACTTGTATAAGCACCAATTGGACTTCGTCTCTGACGTCATTTGGATGGAGAGACCAAGGCTACTCCTGGCTGATGATGTTGGTTTAGGTAAGACGATACAGGCATTGCTCCTGATGAGGGTTTTGATGGAGTTTGGCCGTGTAAATCACGTATTAGTCATAGTGCCGCGAGCTGTCCTGGAACAATGGTCCACAGAGATGGAGAACTTCGAGATCCCGCATTACCTAATTGAATCTCCAGACTTTCCCATTGGCCATAGGGCCTATTTAATAACCCTCGATAGGGCTAAGATGCCGAATTACATGGATGCCCTGGACAAAGTGCAGTGGGATCTCATTGTTATTGATGAGGCCCACAAGATAAGGCTTGGTACCCAGAGGGAGAGACTTTCCCACCTATGTAGGAGGGCGGGTAGCTGCCTTTTACTTACTGCGACTCCGCACACAGGTGATGATGAGGATTACCGATTCCTTACCAGCCTAGTTGGCGGTGTCGTGGTTAGGCGTGAGAAGAGGGATGTCGAGGAGTATGAGGGCAGAAGGATATTTCCTGGTTTGAGGTATTGGGTTGTCCAGGTAAGGGCATCGATAGATGAATCAATGGCGCTTAATTCAATGCTTAACATTCTCAAGAACCGTAATATTGAGCAGATCGTGAGGATTGTCGTAGAGAAGAGGGCCATGTCTAGTCCAGCCTCCCTGCTGAAGACCCTTAGGGTTGTGGTTGGTGGTAAATGTGACGAGGAGGCTCTTGAGGAGGGAGAACTCGATGCTTGCCTAGGGAATATCGCGGGCTGGAGGGATATAGAGGAATTGGCTGGTAAGTACGTTGGTGCCACTGACAGGAAGCTTGAAGCCCTAAGGAGCCTTATAGGGGATAGGCTACGGGGTAAGAAGGTCCTTGTCTTCACTGAGTATGCCACGACGGCGGAGTACTTGTTTCAATCTCTCACTAAGGGTTGCAGGATAATCGAGTCTGGGGATGGATATGCCAGGGCGGATTGCGGGGAGGTTGGCGTTATGTATGCAACGTCTAGGGCTAGGGACAGGATTGACGTAAGTACTGCCGCGTTTCTACTCGCGCAGAAATACCCTACGGCCATTTTCATATCAACTGACATAATGTCGGAAGGCGTGAATCTACAGATGTTCAATGTTGTGGTGAATTACGAGGTTGTATGGAGTCCCACAAAGCACATTCAGAGGATCGGTAGGATTTGGCGATTTGGGCAGAAGGCCAGTGACGTGCTTATCGTAGATATGGTACTCAAAACAAATTTAGAACGTGATGAATACACTATGTACCTTGATTTACTTGAAAAACTCTATGCGATATCCCTTAGGGCGCTGCCGCCGCAGAGCTATGGTGAGTTCGAGGTATACGAGGTTGGGGAGGAGGGTATTAGGAGGATTATTAATATTGGTTCGTCGATATTCCTACGCGAATCCGATGTTTACGAAACCGCCCTTTCCAATCGCCTTGAGGAATTACGGTCAAAGATTGAGGCGATATTGAGGGAAAGAGAGAAAATCAGGTGGAAGCCTAGGTCTCTCGTTGAGGAGGGGTTGAGAGTTAAGCTTGGTTATCCATATAACACCACCGTCGAGGCTGGGAGTGGTTATTACGTAGTTGACATAGCCTACATGGTGGGTAAGCAGGAATTCACTGCCTTTAAGGAAAGGATTCTAGTGCGATTACCTACGCCATTAAGTAGGAGTAGGGCTGTGCAGGAGGTCCTGGTTAGGGAGGGTGGTGTTGATTGGGATTTTGTTGAGGAGGAGGTTGGTGATGTTAAGGAGGATGAAAAGGACCAAATATTTCAGAAGGTACAATTGGCGCTATGGATCGACTTCAAGAAATACCTTGATACGCTCACCAAGTACATCCCAATAGAGAACCCAAGGTATAAGATAGTCCTAATTAGGAGGGCGCGGGTAGTACGTAGTGAAGCCATTCCCGCCGGAGACTTTGAATCATTGGTACAAAGTGAAGTACGTAGGAGCATGTACAGGGAGAAGACGGAACTCGCTGCAGCCAAGTGCATTGAGAATTGGTTGCGGAAAAATGGGTATGCCATTAAGGAGAGCTATAGAAGCACGCCAAGGCCTTTCGACATGGTTGTTGAGAAGAATGGCACGCTATACACCGTGGAGGTTAAGGGTAAGTGGGTCATGAGGAGGGATGAACCTATATCATTCACAGCGAATGAGGTTGACTGGGCATCAAGATTCGCGGACCGCCACCTCATATGCATCGCCTATGTTAATAACGATAAGTGCGAGGACCTTGAATGCATGACCTTTGTAGAATTTCAGAAAAAGTGGATATTGGAAACCGTAAGAGGAATAGAATATAAATATAATGCCAGAAAAGCACTATGAAGTCTAATTAGCAACAAAATAATTTAATTAGGCATATCTAAAAGCAAGGTAGGTTAATTATGATCTAAAATATAAGTTCGAAAAATTCGTTCACGTGAACAACTAGTCACTCTTATCGATGTTATAGAGGCCGGTTTTCTAGAAAACCATTACCGTAGGGCCTTGGAGGAGGGTAGGTGACATACGTACCTAACTTAATACTTAATTATGGCTAGTAACTGAGTCTAGGTGATTGGGTAGTTAACAGTTGGGATGCTGCGTATGTTCTTCACGTGTGGGGTTTCCGCGAGGGCAAGCTCACGGTAGATTACGTAAGGATTAGTGTGGATAAGGTTAAGGCGATGTTTAATGAGACTAAGAATTTGTTCCAATGAGGTTGATACGGTATTAGGTGAGTTATTGGTGAGGGTCTTTTTCCGGTTAATTCATTTGCTCTCATCCCTCTGGGGATGCTTTATGAAAGCCTGTTGGAAGGCTGATAATGTGATTGAGTAATTAATACTGGAAGAGACACGTATTGCTTGTACGTGGATGATTATTAATAACTTGTAGTTATTAAATTAAGTACTAACTGTATTAATTCCTGGAAATATTTTATTTTATCCCATGGGTGTATATTATGTAGATACATCAGTACTCATAGATGGGGATGGGGTGCGTGGGGTATGTTATGGTGACGGATATACTTACGTAATTACTGGCCCCGTTCTCAGTGAGTCGTTTTCGCAAATCCTTATGTACCTTAGATCTTCATCTGATCTTTTCGATATTTATCCTGGTGTTAATGTTAAGTTACGTGATGATTGTCGATTTGATGGCGTATCTCGTATTAAGGAGGTCATCAATTGCCTTATTGGTAATCCTTGTTAAGTTAAGGCTTGAGTTCGATAGAGACTTTGTTAGTGAGTATTTAAATCATTTACAGAATATTCTTAATAGTGATTATCGAATTGAGACCTCTGGCGATATGATATTATCGATGGCACCGGCGGATGTGAGCGCTGACGGATTTATAACCGTTGGGAGGAAGGTCATGAATTCCGAAGGAATAAGGCAGCACCTGGATAAGTTAAGGAGGTATGGCCGTAAATTTAGGATTGAGAGTATTTAAACCGTGTCAGAGTTTAATTCTTAAGTAGGACCGGCGTTCTTAGTAATTTGAGCGCCTCATTTATGTAATCTCCATGTATGCGCTGATCATTACTAAGACTAAGGCCATTATTTAACCAGCGGTGCCCTATGTCGGTGTCTGTGGGTGGGTATACCGTACTACATTCTCTCCCTTCTTCTCAGGATCAGTATTACGATGATTGCGATCACTATCACTACGGCAATTATTACAGGGGTTACCCAGCTTATCATGGTTTGGCTCGTTGATGTAGTCGTCACTGTCCTGTTGGTTGTTGCCGTGGTTGGTGTGAAGGTGATTGGTACCGTCTCATTACCGCCCACTGTTATTGAGCCCGAGCCCGGCGAGGCAGTGTAACCATTGACTAAGCCCACTTGGTATGTGTATGGGCCTGGCGTTACCGTGAAGTTTATGCTACCTGTCGTGGATGTCTTTGTTGTCCCATTTAGTGTCGCTGACCATGGTGTGCCGTTGGGTAGCCCGGACTCAGTAAATGTTACGTTATATGTAATTAGCTTGAAGGTCACGGTTTGAATGGTGTTGGAGTCATTAACTGTTATGAATCCTGTAGATGGTGATACTGTGAATCCCTCAATGGGGCCTATGTTGTAGTAATACAATCCGTCTAGTTCGTAAAATGTTACCGTGCTTGAATTGGACTCAACTTTGATGCCGTTCAATGTCACAGACCACGATGTACCTGCAGGGAGCCCGGATTCAACGAAGGTGACATTATACCTTTGTAGAAGTACGATTTCCTGAGGGTTTCCATACGAATTTTCGGCGCTTGATAATGGGACTATGAGTATTGCAGTGCCGCTACTCCTAAATGGATTGTTTATCAGCCCGGGGCTGCTTAAAACGAGGTTCTGGATACCCTCAATGAATACTTGGTTGTTTGTTCCAAGTACTAATTGATTTTCCGGGAATGAAACTATGGAGACAAGGATAGTTCCATTGCGTGGTTTAACATATATACTGCCATTGTTCTCTACGGTCAAGTCTGCGTACTTAATGGTGGTGTTTTTGGGTGAGAAGTAGAAGGTGCCATAGAATGGCTCGATGGAGAGACCTGGGAGTTGAAATGGCTTTGAGAGGTTGTCTGCGAAGATTAGTTCTCCCTGGCATATTGACGAGTTTTGAAGGTTTCCCTCCAGGCCCCAGACACTTATTCCTGGCGCGGACGTAGCCTTCCCATTCCACCAATTCTCACCAACGCTTAAGAGTGTTAGGTTCGTTGTCTCAACCCATGCACTTCCTATCCTAAAACTCATGGCAACAGGAACATCTATGACGTTGGTTATGTTTATGCTTCCTCCCCATGCCGTGAGGGTTTCAAAACCAAGGTCAGCTCCCATGTTGGCTATAGGGCTCCCCAAGTTGTAAATGCCTGTTAGGTTTTCCTCCGCTATTAGGGTACCGTTCACCAGGAATTCCCACGTGGTACCTGAAACCAAGGCCATAGTGAAATTATAGGTATGTCCAGGTAGGAGTGAGTAGTTGTAATCGGTTCCGCCAACATTCGGGTAAAAACTTGAAAATACTCCCCACCCAGCGTAAGAAACGTTCATGTAGCCGTTCCAGTCATTAAACCCGATCTGAGCCCACCAATAACCACTTTGATTACTGAAACCCTCGCCAACCCAAATGGCTAATGGAGTTGGGCCCGTGTAATTTGGGGCTCTAAGTATGAACGAGATCCCAGTATTCACGGGAGTTGAGGTGGGCCCTAGGTTCAATGTAAATTGAGGAGGTAGGGTTATCATTGATGCCGTGTAGTTTGAGATATAACCCCTATATACATTAAACGCCAGAAGTGGCGTACCATTAACCCTTGCTACTACTACCTGAAGTTGCTGATCCGTTGATTCGAAGTTTAGGAATGCGTAGCTTGGGGCGGGCGTGGTCACAACGTAGTTAAATGGCGGACCCGTAATAATCTTTGTCATTAATACATTCTTGCCCTGTACAACCTCAATTGCCGCTGTACCGTTATAAACACCAATACTTATTGAGTAATTCCCAGTACCAATAGTCACGGAGAAGGTCATGGTTCCATTTACCTGAATATAGGGTTGATATTGCACGGATTGCGGAAAATCAGGATCACTCCATGATGCAGGATCTTGACCCCAATCACTGACTCCACCCACTACAATTGACCTATGAACAACAATGGAACTTACCGTAGTAATATCACCATTACTCACTCTAAATAATTCACACTGACCTGGATTGGGATCCAATGACACTGTGATAGCACCACATTGTTTAACCAAGAAATACCCACCTGGTTGGGCATAAGTGATTACCTGTGTTGTCAGTAATGCCATGATCGTTAGTAGTATAAGCAATCTATGGTTCATTTGTAAAACACCCCGGATCATTTACCTGGAAATTCTGAAACAAGTACATTAAATATCAATCAAAGTTCTGGTTTTAAATATTATCTTAATTCATAATCCAAACATATAAAAATATGTGGGCCAGGGAACCCACCGAGCCCTTGGGACTGATTGCCCTTATTCCCACTGGAATTCATTGAGGGGGCTCGCGGGAGCACAGTCTCCTGCGTATGTACATCCTTGTTCCATAAAGCCTGGATTCTGTTGAAAATCTGTTCATTGGTCTTCCTTAATTATGGGCCTTGCATTCACGGTACTGCGGTAATTTCCATTTCACCTTGATCCTTCCACCTGGCTAGTGCAGTGAGACTAATTTTTATACTTGGTTGTTATTTGATTAATTGATGGTTGGGTCTAGGCATGTTGTTGCCCTTGATGATTTCATAATCATTGCACCGATTAGTAGGGGCCAGGCCAGGACATTGCTTAGCCTATTGAGGGTTTTATATTATGATTACCTGGATTCCTACCGTGACTACAGGGGCGTAATTATCAACCTCAGTAAGCTACTCCGTGGGCTGGCCCTGAGGATCGTCAAGGAGTTCAACATAAAGTGCACCGAGGGTGGTGCATTTCATGAGCCCTGTCTCATAATCTATGACATACCGCTGGACATACCGCCAATGGTTTTTAGGATAAACGATAATTACTCCTTCGAGGACATACTGCATGAGGTGCTTAGGAGGGGCTTCATTGATGTGACTGGTGATCTCCATGTCGACGTCACCTACGTCTACAGGAAGGGCGGTAGGTTGAGGATTGGTGGTGATTACTTCAAGGCTGTGGTTGAGGGCAGCAACATCTACATTGAGCATAAGGACCCTGATGAGGAGGAGTACGAGTAACGGGGACCTCCACCCATTAGAGACGGGTTGTTCCATTGGTCAATGGTTAGTCCATGTCAGTCACCATGAATGCGCCTTAATTAATTACGAGGCAACCAGCATGAGGCACCTAGGGAGAGGCATACCCAGCGGTACTGCCTATTATGGCCCATAATAGGTTAGGTAATGAACAAGCGCGTCAATGGGCTTTCTTGGATTATGGTCTGTGGTGATCCACAGCCTTCACGATGGAGATCCCTGGAATTATTGTTTTATTCGTGCCGTGAATTCGTGAATATAATGGGGGATTTACGGTGGGTAAGCAACCTTTAAATAACCAGTCTATACCCATTGTTAATGAGCGCCAAAAGTGGATTGCAGGGTAGCGCAAAATCAATCAGTAGGGAGCCGTTTTATTTTAAATCGTTTGATAGGGTCATTGGCGTCGCCCATGACCTTGAGGAGTTAAGGAGCGAGTTCAATAGGCTTCTGGGTATTGACCCGAGGGCCCTTGAGTACCACCTGAGAGAAGGACACATTGTGCAGTGGTTGACTTACATTGGCGAGAACGAACTCGCCGCCAGGTTAACCGGGGTGAACGATCCAAGGACAGCATACGAAGCAATAAATAGTTACCTCACTAAGAATAGGAGTGTCATGAATGATAAAGAGCCCTCCGTAAAACAGGACAGGAGGTACAGTAAAAGAAGCAGGAATGCAAGAATGACCTAATTATCAATTAATCCCCTTGCCTCAGACTCCGGCACTGCCAGGGATTCTACCCACGAGTTTACTGCCCCAGCCCATTTAGATGTTCCTGTAGTCCCCATGGCTACTAGTACTAATCCCACCGCGGTTATTACGCCTTCTGCCGTTTGACCAAGTGAGCATTAAGGGCGCACCTGCGGTTATCCCCCATATTTAGCATGGCAATTGCTGTGATCAATAGGGCCGGCCTTACGTAGTTCTTGCCCCCTCATGGCCTTGATCATTAATATACCTTGTATTGTATAGATCATGCCAATAAATAACCAAGGTCAATACTGGCATAGGAAGAAAACAACATTGCATGCCTAGTTACTGAGTATAAGCCGACTGAGCCCAGGCCATGAAAACCACGCCAATCACGATAAATGCCTTTCCCATTCTTACCATTATTCCTTGATTGCTACGACTCATACGTGGATTATTGCCGTAATTAATTTAAAACATTACCAATACTCCACGTGTGTAAGGTTTATTAGTATTACCGTGATTACGAAAAGTACATGTGCATTACTGCAAATGGACTTGTTAAGCGGTTTAACGACATTACTGCATTGAGCGGTATTAGTTTCGGGATCGAGTGTGGCGAGGCAGCGGCCTTACTGGGCCCCAACGGTGCTGGTAAGACAACGACCCTCAGGATACTCGCCGGCTTACTGAGGCCCGACTCGGGGAGTGCCTACGTCTGTGGCTTCGATGTCCAGAGACAGCCGAGGGATGCTAAGGCATGCCTTGGTTACTTACCCGAGGACGCGGTGCCCTTCCTGAACCTCACTGTTAGGGAGAACCTGGAGTACGTGGCCGTGCTTAGGGGGTTGAGTGATTCCGTGGTTGATGAGACCATTAAGTTGCTTGGCCTTGAGGACTTGGCCGATAGAACCGCTGGGACCCTATCGAGGGGTAATAGGCAGAGGCTTGCGATTGCCCTTGCCATCATGCATAGGCCCAGGGTGTTGCTTCTCGATGAGCCGCTTAATTACCTGGACATACCGACCCAGGAGGTAGTGATTAGGCTCTTCAGGGAGTTAAATGCCTCGGGTTCCACATTGCTTGTGTCGACGCATGTGATGTCCATTGCCGAGAGATTGACCAATAAGGTCATTGTGGTAAATAGGGGTGTTGTTGTTTGGCAGGGTACCATGGACGAGCTTAAGGATATTGCGGCCAGTGCCGGTGAGCGTATTGAGGAGGTTGTGGCGAGGCTGATGAGATGAGGATCCTAAGGATCATCTACTTCGAGATCAAGCAATTATACAGTAAGTGGTTCCTGGCCATACTCATAACCGTACTGGCCATCTACACACTCACTAGTTTTGGTATTGGAAGTAGTAATCCGAGACTAATCCTGTACAACCTGAATTACCTCATAATAATCCTCCTGATCCTATACCTATCCACCTCATTTGCTGTTGTGAGGCCCATGATCGACGTGGTCTTCACAACCCAGGTCAACCCAGTGGAGTACTACATTGCCAGGGCGATTGCCACGGGCTTTATGTACCCAATAGCCATGATAATGATCACAATACCCACAGTGAGGCCAGGCCTCGACCTCGCCTACTACGTGGCAACACTACTTCTCCTCCTGGGGTTCCTCATACTATTCACGGCCAATATCCAATTAATCCCGTGGAGAAACAAAATATTGCTGGCCATTCCAATACTCGCGGTTATAATCCTGGGATACCTCAGGCCCGAGTTCTCGCCGTTATACGGCCTCGTGAGGCCTGGACCAATCTACGTAATTTACGCCCTAGCCCTCCTCATCCTCTCCATAGCCACAATACCCAGGCGGCGTATTAGGGAATTAGCCACCAACGCCTATGGAGTACTGGGTGAACAACCATCAATAACGCTACGGAGACTCGGTGCTAGGCCAATTGGTCTTCCAAGGACCCCGTGGAGGATTATCTGGGCGACCTCAACCACCAACCTAACGTTTATGATGAATTCGCCCCAGGGTAGCCGTGCCGTATCAATGAGGATCAACATCTTCATAATACTGTTACCACTAACCACCTCCTTCGCAATCGCCTACTGCATAGCCGCACTGCTTATTCACGGCACAGGCGCCCAGGTCTTCCTCTCAGTATTCTCCTTCTACATAATATACCTATTACTCTATGTGTTTTCGGCGTCCACGATTAGTTATGAAAGGCTGTGGCTAAGCCTATCCATCGACCCAACCCGGTACTTCAGGTATAGGATGGGCGCGCGTACGTTGATAACGGCCATAGCCCTACTGCCCTGGATCACCGCCTACGCACTACAGGGCATGCACTTCAGGCCAGCCATTTACTTGGCAATGGCTTTAGTCTCCACGGTAATGATGGCGCCAGCGCTTAGTTGGTTAGTCGCTGCCTACGCCGGTCAACCCCAGGTTAGGGAACTCCAAATAATGCAAAGACCCATGACGTACTCCCTAAGGGCTCTCCTAATATTGCTGTTTATCCTCATTACCATGTCAATATACATGACGCCCTACGCCCTAGCCCTACTAACCGTTTACTACCCGGGACTAGCGACACTGTGGACAATAAGCACGGCGCTCACCGCAGTAATACTCATAGCCTCAGCGGCCTTCCTCTACTACGCAGTGGTTTCGGAGAGGAGCCGAGGAATATGGGCCTGGCTTGTGAATAGGTTATCTGAGGTTGGTTATGTTTAGTTACGCGGAGAGGAAGCCTCCGTCCACCGGTATGGCTGCCCCATGCACGTAACTCGCCATGTCCGAGGCCAGGAATAGCGCCACCCTGGCAACCTCGTCTGGGTCACCAAGCCTTCTCAGCGGCATCCTCATGAAGTACTCAACGCCGGTCCTTATTACGTCAATCCTCAACTTAAGTATGGCCTCTTGCCTCAGCCTCTGGACGCCGGGCGTGTTTATTCCGCCGGCGATTATCACATTAATTCTGAAACCCTTCGGTCCATACTCCTTGGCGAGCGCTCTCGTGAGCGCTATTACACCCATCTTACTCATGTCGTAATGCACCAGGTTCCTTGCGAAGGGTAGTATCGACTCTATGGACCCGACGTTTATTATCACGCCACCCCTATCACCCCTACCCCTAATCATGCCCTGGCACATGTGGAAGACGGACTTCAGGTTCACCGCCAGGGTCCTCTCCAGGGCCTCCTCATCAACCTCGAGGAAGTCCATGAACTCGTAAATACCGGCGTTATTAACGAGGATGTCGGGTTCCCTACCCCTGATGGCGCTCCATAGGTCGTCTATCTCCCTCTTCCTGGATAGGTCGACGCGGTAAGTACTAACGTCCACACCAAACCTACCCCTAACCTCATTGGCCACCTCATTAAGTCCAGCCTCATTGACATCGACCAGGTACAGGGAGGCCCCCGCCTCGGCGAACCTGAGGGCCATGGCCCTACCAATCCCAGAGGCTGCTCCAGTGATGAGCGCCCTCCTTCCCCTGAGGGATATTAAGTCGTTAATTGGCCGGCTCATACTGCCGGCAGCGCCACCATGGTTCCTATTAAACCTTAGCCACAGAGGATTGACAATCCTACTTACTACACACGTATATTTTGAATTATATGGCTAAACTTATTAATAAAACTCCAGAATCAATGTTCGTGACACCATGTGGATTGCAATACTTTCATCAAGTGAAGTGAGGGGGATAGGCCCCTTGGTATTAGGAGACTGAACACAAACCTGGTATTCTGGCGAGACAAATCGGGGAAGGTGAATGCACTGCTTGATGACTGCCCACACAGACATGCAAGGCTTTCACTGGGTAAGGTAGTTAACGGCAATGTTCAATGCCCGTACCACGGCTTCGAATTCGATGGTTCTGGGAGGACCGTTAAGGTACCTGCCCTGGGCAGGTCATCCGAAATACCGAAGTACCTAAGGGCACTTTCTATCCCAGTATATGAGACCCACGGCATTATCTGGCTTTGGTACGGCAATGGAGACCCGAGTAAACCGCCGAGGTTCTTCGACGACTTAGACGGGCTAAGTGCGTACTCTGAGTATAGTGAGGTGTGGAGTGTGTCCCTGCCGAGAGCCGTTGAGAACCAGCTTGACGTATTTCACTTACCCTTTGTTCATTATAATACCATCGGTAGGGGTGGTAAGACCCTGGTTCATGGCCCACTGGTCAAGGTCCTTGACGATTACTCCTTCATTATCTATCCATTCAATGAGGTCGACAGGGGACAGAGACCTCTAAGGGGAAATGAAATAGATGCCAGCAGGTTGAGGAATTATCTTTGGTTCATATACCCGAATGTCTGGGAGAATTACATATCCAGAAACATGAGGATTATAGCCTTCTTCGCACCCATAGACTCAAGTAGCACTAAGATCTACATAAGGCTTTACATGAGGGTGACCAGCGTCAAGGTGATTGATAGGGCAATAACCAAGTTACTAATGCCCTTTAACACGTACGTACTCCATCAAGACCGCAGGGTAGTACTTACGCAATCCAATGATATTATGTATGACAAGTTAATTCATGCAGACTATCCAATAGCGTTATACAGGAGGATGTACCTTAAGGACAAGGAACTAAACAAACTACTAGGCAATGCACCGCAGAAACTTCATGAATAGGTACGGCGACGTAATTCCGAGATGACTTTATTAACTTCCGGGGGCAGAAGTTACTTCCGGGGGTGGAAGTGCTCTTTGATCTACGGCCGAAGAACACCAGGTCTGATCTCTTCGATAGGGAGGTTGAGCTTGGCAGGTTCGTTGAGTATGTCGGTGGGTTGGGTTTACCCATTACCCTGGTTCTTGGCTTCCGTAGGGTCGGTAAGTCCTCCTTAATACTCGTGGCCATCAGGGAGATGGGTCTCCCATCGATATACATCGACCTAAGGAAGTTTGAGGAGAGGCAATACCTGTCATATAGGGACTTCATCCTTGAGCTCCAACACGAGGTTAACAACCTCACCAGTAGGTTTCCTGGACTACTCGACTTCCTTAGGAACATAAGTGGCGTTAGCATCATGGGCAATCAAGTACTCTTCTCCTGGAAGAGCAGTAACAGGGCTTCCCTCTCCTCATTACTCGACGCCCTAAATGATTGGGCTAGTAACGGCGTTGTCATCGTCCTTGATGAGGCCCCGGAGCTCGTTAAGGCGAGAGGCTTCAACGTACTGCCAGTCTTCGCCTACGCATATGACAACCTGAGGAAGGTTAGGTTCATAATAAGCGGCTCAAAAATGGGGCTCCTTTACAGGTTCCTTAGGATTAGGGACCCCGAATCACCACTCTTCGGCAGGGCAATGGACATTGTGGAGTTATCGCCCTTCACCAGGGACCAAGTGGCTGAATTCCTTAGGCGGGGTTTCGAGGAGTTGGGTATTGAATTTAGGGATTTTGACGCCGTGTATGAGGAGCTCGGTGGCATCCCGGGCTGGCTCACGTACTTTGGCCTTAGGTACTACGAATATAGGGATCTGGACAAGGCGATTAATGAGACCATGAGCTACGCAACAGCGTTGATAATGCAGGAATTCCATAACTTCCTAACCGATAAGGCGGCCGCGAAGGATAGGTACCTGGCAATAATGAGGATTGTGGCCAGGGAATGCGCGGGTTGGGGCGAGATAAAGAACGGGCTTGAGGTGGCGCTCGGCATGGAGGTAAGCGACTCAAGGATAAGCGAGTACCTAAGGCAATTGCTCGACTCGGCCTGGATAATCAAGGTGGGCAATAAGTACTGCCCAGCCGAGCCATTGATAGGCGCGGCATTCAGGACCTGAGGATCATAAGCAATTAAATTATTTTTTAAGGATGAGATAGCAAGTGATTAAACCAGCCATGGGCATATTCAGCGTTAAGGCACGCATTTAAAACGTCAGGGAGCCCGCTAGGTCAACCACGGTTGACCTAATCGTGAATACAGGCTCAACATACACCGTGATACCCAGCAGGGTACTCGAAGAATTAGGCATCAAGCCCATTAGAACCGTTAGACTTAGACTAACTGACGGTAGAGTTATTGAGAGACCGTTGGGTGAGGCGGGCATTGAGGCTGAGGGATTCACGGTATCCGCAACGCCGGTCATCTTCGGCGATGAGGGCATCTACCTACTTGGCTCAGTAACCATGGAACAACCCCGGCCTCGCCCAGACCCCATCGAGAAGAGGCTAAGACCCACCAAGGCGTTACTAATGGCTACGTGGGCCAATGTCCTGTTTAGTCATTAAAGTCCTTATTAACTTACCAACGACACAATCCATCAATGGACCACACAACAGCTAAAGTCAGGCTCTGCAGTCCACGGGACACGGGCAGCGCCTACACGTGGATCAAGGCCTCAAGACTCAGGGAACTAGGCATTGAACCAATGACCAGGTGAAGGTTCAGGACGATTGAGGGTAGGATAATTGAGAGAAACATTGGCGAAGCAGTAATCGAATGCATGGGTGAAAGGGCAACAACAATCGTAATCTTCGCCGAAGAAAACGACACAGAAGTCCTCGGAATATACTCACCGGAAGGCCTCAGGCTGGAGGTAGACCCAGTAACGAAGCAATTAAAGAAGATCGAAGCATTACTCACGGTATAAATGAGCTTGTGGTGGGGCCGCCGGGATTTGAACCCGGGATCACTCGGGCTCCCAAGCCCACAGGCCTTTTTGCTGTAGCCTGCGGTGGCTACCCAAGCCGAGCTTTAGGTGCAGTGCTTGCATATCCTAGCCAGGCTAGACTACGGCCCCATCCTTCATTGATTTAATGTAGTTTTTAAGCTTTTACTGATGGGCTTGCTCTACGTGAATGCTGGTTTATTCCTCATGACTGGACTGTTTAGTCATGGCGATAAAGGTTGCTCATTAATTGTTGATGGCATATTAATGTTCAATGCGGGTATATGTTGCGGAAGCCAATTATTGAGGGGGTTAGTTGTAAGGATGGTGTGCATGGACATGAGTGAGGCATTAATAGTAGGGTTTTATTGCTTGTGGGTGGTATTTCCGTCCCTGTCCTTACGTGTTTCCTTCCTCTCCGCTTGCTCCAGTATTTCTACCCATGTTAGGAAGCAGTCGGTCACCGTGCTTCCCGTCCATTTCTGCTTCTCCTCACTGCCCATGTTCATCAACCCAGGTGCTTCCTGAAGAAGTTAACCGTCCTTTCCCAAGCATCCTTCGCGGCCACCTCGTTGTATGCGGGCCCGCCCTCGGTGGCGAAGGCGTGGTACGTGCCTGGGTAGAAGGCCATTTCGAACCTGGGTTTGTGGGTGAGCACAGCCTTTATTAGGTCTGGTATTCCCTGGTTTATGGCTGGGTCCTCACTGGCGTAAATGGTCAGTATTGCCCCCTTGATTTTGGCGATGTCGTTTATGTTCCTGGGGTTCCTTCCGTAGTAAATAACCGATGCGTCGAAGGGCGCCCTCGTCGATGCCTCAAAGGCTAGGCCGCCGCCCATACAGAAGCCTATTATGCCCATCCTCTCCACCCTGTACGTGCTCTTTACGTAGTTGTGTGTGTCCACTATGTCCCTGACCATCCTTTCTTCGGTGGTTTCCCTGTTGATGGCTAGTTCCTGCACTATCTCCCTCTCCGTCTGTGATAGTGTGCTCATTAACTCGTTAATTGCCTTGGGGTCAGCCCTCCTCTCTGGTGGTAGGGACCAGAATCTCCTCATTATGCCTGCGATGTTCTGTTCGGTGAATACGCTGGCGTTCCTTGAGTATAGGTTTGGTGCGATGGCTAGGTAGCCGAGGCCCGCCAATCTCTTGGTAGTGTTTTTTATGAATTCCGTGATTCCGAATATTTCGTGTATCACGATCACGGCTGACTTATACGGCGTGTCCGGTGTTGCTTGGAATGCGGTTAATTCGCTACCGTCGCTCGTCCTGTACCTTATGTATTCTTCCCTTGGCATGCCTATGGGTGTTGGTTTCTGTCTTATTAGGTTTTCGTTATCGATTTTTAGAACTACTCACTTGTTATTCTCCATTATTGCTTAGAGATAATTTTTTAAGTGCCTGCGGTACTCGTCCTTTGGTTTTTGAGGTTTTTAATATGCCCTCCTTAAAGGATGAAATGGAGAAGAAGATTATGGAAATTCTTCCTTCGGAGGCTAAGTTCTCCAGGGTTGAGTTTGAGGGTCCCAACGTAATTATCTACGTAATGAACCCTAGGTACGTCATGGAACACAGTGAGTACATCAAGACCCTTGCCAAGGAATTGAAGAAGTACATAATCATTAGGGGTGATCCAAAGGTTAGGATTAGGGAGGTTGATAAATTGAAGAAGACCATTATAGACATGGTTACGAAGAGTGTTGGGTCCAACGTAATTGATGACATTGTGGTTGATGAACCAACTGGTGAGGTCTATGTTTACCTGAAGAAGCCTGTTAGGGAGAGGAGTAAGTTGGAGAAGGAGATATTGGCTGAGACTGGTTGGAAGCCCTGGATAATAGCCACAGCCCTAGAAATGGGCGCTGGGCTGCCTAGGTCGGATATTGATGCCGTTAAGCAGATACAGTTGGCCACGGCTAAGGACAGGCTCGAATTCCTTAAGAGACTGGGCATGAGGATCCATAGGGAGCCCATTTACAGAGATGCCAGGATAACGGTGACCGGGCTCGGGGCCCAAATGGAGGTTGGTAGGAGCGCCATACTCGTCAGAACCAAGGAAAGCTCGATACTGCTTGACTGCGGTGTTAAGCCCTCGAGTTCAGGCGACGAGGCTCCTTTAATTGACGACCTCGATCTGGATACCTTGGACGCAGTAGTCATCACCCACGCGCACATGGACCACATAGGTTATGTGCCGTACCTATTCAAGTATGGTTATAAGGGGCCTGTCTACATGACTGAGCCGACTAAGTACCTAATGGAGGTATTGCTGACTGACTATATTGAGCAGGCGGAGTCTGAGGGTAGGGTGCCGCCGTACAGTAGGCAGGACCTCGCCCAAGCCCTTTACCACACAATAACCCTCAACTACGCGGACCACCCGACGGATATCTCGCCGGACACGAAGCTCATGCTCTTTGATGCTGGGCATGAGGTCGGCTCGTCCGTGGTTCACCTACACATTGGTAATGGCCTATACAACATCATTTACACGGGTGATATGAAGTATGGACCAACGAGGCTATTGAACCCAGCCCACAATAAGTTCAAGAGGGCCGAGCTACTCATCATGGAAAGCACGTATGGCGGTAAGGAGGATATTCAAACACCGAGGCAGGAAAGCGAGCAGAAGCTTGTGGAGCTTGTTGGGCATACGGTTGAGCATGATGGTAAGGTGTTAATACCGGTCTTCAGCACGGGTAGGGCCCAGGAAATACTCCTGGTGCTTAATGAAGCCATTAATAATAAGCAGTTGCCGAAGGTGCCCATTTACGTTGATGGCATGGTCCTCGAGACACTGAACGTGCACCTAATGTTCCCTGACTACCTGAACAGGACCCTTAGGGAATTGATATATGATGGCGTGAACCCGTTCCTCAGCGAGTACGTTAAGCCAATCGAGAGGGCAAGGGACCCCGAGAAGCGTAAGGAGCAGGTCATGGAGATACTCCAGGGACCACCGGCCGTGATACTGGCACCACACGGCATGCTTAATGGAGGCCCAATAATGGATTACTTCGTGCATGCGGCTGAGGATGAGAGAAACCTGCTGTTATTTGTCTCGTACCAGGCGGAGAATACCATTGGTAGGAAGATCCAGCAGGGCGAGAGGAAGTTGACGGTTAGGTACTACTCGGATAAGGTCACTCTGGACGTCAAGATGAAGGTTGACTCAATACCCGGGTTCTCCGGGCATAGTGACAGAAGGCAGTTGCTTAATTACGTGAGGAACATGGAGCCTAAGCCACATAGGGTGATGCTTGTTCACGGCGAACCCTCCAAGATAATGAACCTAGCGCTTACCCTGGAGCTTCAATTGAAGATACCAACCATATTCATGAACAATGGAGAGACAGTGAGACTCATTTAGGCCTCCTCGCGCCATAAACTATGTATATCAATACTGCCAGTACCAACACCACTATTATGGTTAACGCAATGATCATAACCATAGGCCTCTGGGGAGGTCTATAGTTTAGGGCTGTTATTACGTACATTGCGGCGGACCAGGTTAATGGGGACGTTGTCTGTAATGGGTAGCCAAGCCTTGGATCAATGGCCTCAGGCAACAAACCATGTTGTGAATGCTCAATGCACCAAGTCATTAATTCAACCGCGCCCGTGTAGTTACCCACATCCTCGTAATACATGGTGAGGAATAAGGTGGTTATTACCCAAGGCGGGTCCGGCGCCGTACTATCATATAGGCTTGAGTCGTAGTGGTAATCATCACCTGGAAACCTGGCTAACCCACCATTAACCATTAACACATGCATTATCTTATTAACCGTACTCAATGCCCTGCTGTTGTGTGGGTTTATTAGTCCCATGGCTATTGGTAGTATTACTGAGGAGTCGGGTATTCCGTTGTGTATGTACGTCGTTTGTGAACCGTTGGCCGTGTAAACCACGGAGCTCATTAAGGCCTGCGAGTAGAAACCCCCAGAGAAGAAGTAGTGCTGTATTGACGAGTTTAGTTCGTTGGCCATCCCCAGGATCCAGGTATTGTTTAGTCCGAGGACCCTGTATATTTGGGCTGAGGCGTATAGGCCGAGGTCGTCGATCGCCTGGGTCCAGAAATTATAGGCGTAGTTGCTTTCCCATATGCTTAAGTCCTGGGGTATCAAGCCATTCCCGTTAATGGCCCCTGACTCCCAAATCAGTGACTTGTTGATGCATGGTAATACCTCCATAAGGAATGTCTTGTTGCGGGTATACTCATAGAACTGCCAGATACCTATTTGGAATAGGCCGATGCTGTCGTACTCGGGAATACCGAAGCTCTCATCCGGAGCCCCTGTCCAGAAATCATACCTAGTGTACCAGGTGCCGCTGGTGTTCTGCGCACTGCACATCCACAGCCAGTACCTCATTGCAGGTTCATAATAACCAGCCGACTGCAGCGCCATAGCCGCAAACGCGGAATCCCTAACCCAGGTATGGAGGTAGATCGGCTCTGGCGATGCGGCGAACTCACCGGTTACTGGGTTCTGACTATCCATAATAAGTAGGAGACTTAGGTAGTACTCGGTGAGTAGGGCACCGCTTAGTCTTGGCTTGATGGCTTGCCCTAGCCAATTGCCTACCTCATAGTCATTGATCTTCATTAGCTCATTGAGTGGTATGGCATTATCACTACCTAGGTTCAGCACTACGTACGTGTTATTACCCTGCACATTCAATACAGCCCAGCCATCCACATCCTCAACCACTATGCCGTTGTTGGAATACAGGCTGGCTCGAAGCGGGCTCGTTATTGCTATGTACGTGTTGTTAATAACCTGGTAGCCGTATGTGGCCGGAATGAATATCCTAATGGTCAACGTCGTGTTTGACCTACCCATTATTGCTATTGATGTGTAGTTTGGTGGTATGAGTATTGATACTACACCGTTGTCCCCATCTATGATTACCGTATTGTTTAACTCCAGGTAGGCAGCCCTTGCGCTACCCAGGTTGGTTATGGTTATGTTGATGCCGAGTAGGCCGTATTTGCCGTACAGTATTTGCAGGATTGATGGGGGTTTCGAGGATTCACCATTAAGTGCCGGTTTTGGTATTGGGTATCCCGTGGATATGTATATGCTCAGATTCCTCCAGTTACTGAGCAATAGGTATGATGGCGAGGTGGAATTTATTGGTATTTGCACATTTACTTGTCGATTAATCAATGATATTGCAATCATTATTATACCAATTATTATTAATACTATTCCAATGACTAAATATATTATTTTTCTACCCATTGATCATTAATAGCGGCGCTGCTCTTTAATGCTTTATCCATTATCAACCAGAGCCGCTGGGCATATTGTTTATAACCCTAAAACTCTATGTTGAATGGAATGGTATGCTGACGTACATAATTGGCATTATCTTGGCAATTGCTGCGTCCCTCGCCTGGGCAGTATCACCAATACTCTACAGGATTGGTGCCACCAGAAGCGCCCTGGATGACCTAGTCTCCAATTCCCTTGGTGCCTTCGTCCTAGCAATACCATTCATACTACTAAACCCACCGCTGAATAATAATGCCTGGCTGTATGGCGCCCTATTCGCGATGCTTGGGCCCGTGTTCGGTACATACGTATTCCTAATCTCACTTAGGTATGCCGATGTGGGTATCGCTAACGTGATATCGTATGCCTACGTAGTCATATTACCAATAATGCTACTCATTATTAAGCCATCGTACTTAACCTACACATGGCCCGCACTACTAATCATGCTGGGGCTTTACTTGATAATGGGTTCAGGCAAGGGCACCATCTATGGGTACTCCATGGCACTACTCTCAGCCGTACTCTACGCCTTCTCCTTCCTAGCCCTCTACCGCGCCTATGACTACACGAGTCCGTGGGGCATAATATTCATCAGGGGCGTCGCCCTAATAATCGGTGCATTACTACTTAAGATCGCCCTTGAGGGGACCAGGATCAAACTCAGCGGTAAGGTTTTCCTGGCCGGCCTGATAAGTTACGGCGTCGGCGGACCCCTTTACGTATTGTCCGTTGACTACGCAGGTATTGCAGTGCCAACATTAATAACGGCATTATCGCCGGTAATAACGGAGGTCCTCGCCATAGTTAGACTCAAGGAGAAACTGAACAGGAAATCAATACTCGGCTTTACTGCAGTGATCACAGGCGTAGTAATAGCCTCACTTATCGGTATTCAGATTTAAATCTCTTAACGATCCATAACTTAGTGATGAGGGGTCGATAATATGGATGAGGAATGATTTAGGAGGGGACTGACTGATCACGGGCATGATCATCACATAACCGCCTTTCCCTTGCTAAGAACGGGAGGGAAACAACGGTGTATTTTAAGCTATTGAGGTGCATGTTGTTCGTTACGGCAGGATGATGCCCACTGCACCCGTGAAGGCCATACTGGAAACAATTACAGTAGAACTTATTTTAAATATTATCATATATTTACATATATCCATTATAGAACTTTAAAAATATTAGCAGGATAAAATTTATAAAACTATTAATTAATATAATGCACTGTGAAAGACATGAACAGCTCTACACTTAATGAGTTCCTGAGACAAAGAAACCTACTATTAAACGCAGGTAGTTATGAAGAGGCTAAGTCAAATTTCAGGTGGCCACCGCCTGATGAGTTTAACTGGGCTGTGGATTACTTCGATAAGTACCTAGCGGAGACCTCCACAAATCCAGCCCTTATTTACATAAATGATGAGTTATTCAAGTCAGGTGATTCAAGGATCCTCAGCTACCATGAACTTAGGGCTCGATCCAATAAATTAGCCAACGCACTTTCGGACCTTGGTATCAGCCGTGGGGACGTCGTCATGGTTATGCTAAATAATAGGCCTGAGCTCTTCGAATCATTCCTAGCCCTCATGAAGATAGGTGCCGTAATTTCGCCGGCAACCACCCTATTACTACCGTCGGATATTGAGGATAGGGCATCAAGGGCTCACTTCAAGGCCATTATTGCAGATCCGGAGGTCGTTAGTAGGATTGACCAGATTAAGGGCAATCTCGAGAAGCTCGGCGTTAAGTACTTCATAACCCTCAGTAAGCCAGGGCCTGGATGGCTTAATTACTATGAATTAACCAGCGGCAAGCCCGAGAACTTCCAGGGAGTTAAGACCAAGTCAGATGATTTACTCCTGGTTTACTTCACATCAGGTACCACCGCTAAACCCAAGATGGTCATGCACACCCAGTCAAGCTACCCAATAGGCCACCTAACAACCATGTACTGGGTTGGTGCCAAGCCCGGCTATAGGCACATGAACATCTCGAGTCCCGGATGGGCTAAGTGGGCTTGGTCGACATTCTTCGCAGCCTTCAATGCTGGTGCCACTACCGTGGTTTATGACTATAGTGGTAGGTTTAGTGCGGCTAATCATTTGAAGATTCTTGAGAATTACGGTGTTGACACACTATGTGCGCCACCAACTGTCTGGCGTATGATAATACTTGAGGACTTAACGAAGTATAACCTTGAGAAGATTAAGAGCTTCGTGAGCGCTGGTGAGCCGCTTAATCCGGAGGTTATTGAGCGTGTTTATAAGGCGGCTGGTAAGTATATACGTGATGGTTATGGGCAGACGGAGACCACGCTAATGGTTGGTAACTTCCCCGGCATGAAGATTAAGCCAGGCTCAATGGGTAAACCAGCCCCTGGCTATGACATAGTCCTCGTTGATGAGGATGGAAACCCCGTGGGTACTAATAGGGATGGGCACATAACCGTTAGGACCAGCCCAAGGCCCATTGGCCTAATGGTTGGTTATGACGATGAGAATAAGAATAGGGAGGTGTTTAGGCTCGGCCTGTACTTCACGGGTGACGTGGCCTTCATGAATGAGGAGGGTTACCTATACTTCGTTGGCCGTGCAGACGACGTGTTCAAGTCAAGCGACTATAGGATTAGCCCGTTTGAACTGGAGAGTGACTTGTTGAAGCACCCAGCTGTTGCCGAGGCTGCCGTGGTCCCAAGCCCAGACCTGATAAGGGGCTTCATACCGAAGGCGTACATCGTCCTTAAGCCAGGTTACACGCCAAGTAAGGATTTAGCGTATGACGTGTTTAAGTTCATTAGGCTTAACATAGCGCCGTATAAGAGGCCCAGGGCCATTGAGTTCGTGCCTGAACTACCCAAGACGATCAGTGGTAAGATTAGGCGTGTTGAGCTTAGGGGCCTTGAACGTGAGAAGAGAAACAAGGGTATTAGGGGTGAGCATGAGTACTTTGAGGATGACTTCCCGGACATAAGGCAGTTGAAGGTATAATACCCATATAACCCCCAAAATGGCTTTTTAAATTAATCCATATTTACTTTCATTGATACGAAATGTCCAGCGGAATAAGGAGGATCAGCCTTGGTATTGACTGGCTTGATTACGCAATGCTTGGCGGTGTACCCAGGGGTAATTGGCTACTCATCACTGGGGAGCCTGGCGTGGGTAAGAGCATACTCACAATACAGGCCGCCGGGGCTAATGTGAATGCCATGCCCGTGGTCTACGTTTCAACAGAGACCAGGTTCTATGACGTGGTGAGACAAGCCAAGCAATTCAATATTGACTTGACCGACGCGGTGAGCCTCGCGGACGTACTGACTGGCAGGGTTAAGGACGTGAAGACTAACCTGGTCGTGATAGACCTATTCGGCTTGGCCAGGGAGTATAGGGAACTCCTGAGGGCAAGTGAGGAGGAGGGTAGGACGAAGGCTAAGTCACCACTGAGTATGGAGGTTGTTATGGCAAGTATTGAGAAGGCTTATGAGATTCTCGGCATTAGTGAGGAGGGTAGGGTCACCAAGGACGTACTAGTCATAATTGACTCCCTAGCCCCCATGTGGAGTCACGCGCCGGCCATGGCTAGGCTCATTACCTACCGCCTGAGGCAGAGGCTTTACCGCTCCAATGTCACGGTGATAATGACGAATCAGTACGCGCCAACCACCGGGATGACGTTTGGTTTTGGTGCTGAACACATTGCCGATGCCATAATCCACATGTGGATCGAGGAGCCGGAGAAGAAGAAGGAGATCGAGCGTTGGCTAATCATAAAGAAGGCCAGGCTCACAAACCACTACAGGAAGGCCATGAAGTTCGAGATAGAACCCGGTAAGGGATTAACACTTATAGAACCGGGGATTGATGAACTGAGGAAGTGGTTTAATGAGTATGCAGGAAAACAGGAACCAAACGAAGAATGATGGCTGTAGTGGAAGGATAATTAGGGCCATGGAGGAGTTCTTGTGGGCCCTGATTAACAACGGCAGTAGGGATGACATAATACTGGAATTAACGCAGTGCGGTGATGAGGCTAGGCCCTATTTAACCGTTGTTAATGGTATTGACCCGGGGAACACCCTGTCCGCTGCATTATCATACCTTCAATACGTTAGGTACTCTAGGGGCGAAATAACTGTGAATAAGGATTACCTGGTGAATATTAATGAGGATTTATCAAACCCTAGGGACGCCTACTCGATCATAGTTGATAACCTCGCCCATGCATTAAGGGCCCAGGACTATGTAACCGCTGCATTCCTTGCTGACCTCGCGTTCATCGCCAGGGCATACATGCTTTGTTTGAGTAACGGTGGTGATAAATCGTGTGATTGGCTAAGGAGGTCTTTTACTGTTAGGGTTTTAATATTGAGGAGTAGAATTAACAATTATTGATCGGCCTGAATTTATAGCCATAATTAATTAACCCATAGGTGCTGTCCATCTTCACCATCCTGAATACAACCTCAACATCAACGCCGGGGCTCAGCTTCTCAGGGTCCATACAATCCACTATTTGCCCAACGACCTTAACACCGCCAAGATCCACCATACCTATGATCAAGGGTTTCATCTTCTCAAACTCAGCAGGTACTGAGTAAAGCACCGTGAAGTTAATGAGCTTGCCAGTACTTGGTAGTGGGTATGGCTTAAACTCCCTTGAACCGCACTCACACACTGCCCTTGGTGGGAAGTATACTCGGCCGCACTTAATGCATTGAACGCCCTCGAGCCTGTAGTACTGAGGCATCCTCCTCCAGTACCTTGGTACGGATAGTCTCTGGTCCACCATGTCAGCTCACCCTCCTGAGTACTACTGAAGTTGATACTAGGTCAAAGCCAGCCATGTCCTGAACAATGCCCAACTCAGCCTTACCCAGTGATTCAAAGGGCTTCACATTCATCAATTCCATAACCATCAACGCCAACTCATACATTCCCGAGGCACCCCCTGGGAACCCCATGGACTTAAGCCCACCGCCAGCATTAACGACTAACTTATTACCTACGTCCAACGCACCCGTGGATAATAACCTCGGAGTCTCGCCGGGCCTCACAAGACCCATGGACTCCAGAGCCAGCATGCCAAGTATGCTGTACGTGTCATGGACCTCGGCTAGCCTTATGTCACCTATTGATACGTGGGCTGCCCTAAGGGCCATGTTTGTGGCATCCCTGACCGAGAGTAATTCCGTGAGTGAATCCCTCTGCCCTGTGTATGTTCCGTATGCGCCAATACCAATACCATCAATTCTTATTGCAACATCGCTCTTCACGGGCTTATTGCAGAGTATTACTGCGGCTGATCCATCCACGGCCGGCGCAACATCGTATAGCCTTAATGGGTCTGCAACGACCTCCGACTCAAGCACGTCCTTAAGCGTTGCCTGCTTCTTCATGTATGCAAGTGGGTTCTTACTGCCCCTCTCATGCATTTTTATTGGCCATATTGCGAGATCCTCATAATCATAACCATACTTAAGCATGTACTCCCTCATTGCCATGGCTGCCTGAGCCGCCGGTGTTACACCAAAGAACCCCTCGTACTCATAGTCCGTAATTGTAGCCAGTGCCTTGTTTAACTTGACGTTTATGACGTCGTGCATCTTCTCGACGCCAACCACGGCCACGCAGTCATAAATACCCGCCCTGACTGTGTTGTATGCCTCCAGTATTGCCACTCCGCTTGAACCATCACCGCTCTCGATCCTAATGGCCGGTATCCTTCTCATGCCCACGTAGTCCGATAGGAATGCACCCAATGTGCCCTGGTCCTGTAGCACCTCAGAGAACGCATTCGCCACGTATATTGCACCTAGATTTACATTGCCTACCTGGTCGAGGATCTTCAGGAAGGCTTCGGCGAATAGTTCCTTGAGTCCCTTCTCATAATGCCTACTACCTGGCACCAGGGAGTGGGCTACGACATATACTTCTGTCGTATTAAACACCAGCAGTTGCCATAAATGTGAAGTTTTTAAATATTCCCTGAATATAGTCAACTAATGGTCGAGGAATTAAACCTTGAAGATATATTCACAAAAATAGATAAGGGTGAGTTGAAACTTCATGAGTTAGATAAGTTTCTTGGGGACTCCAACAGGGCCACCGAGGTTAGGAGAGTGTACCTCGAGAGGAGAACTGGCGCTCGACTTAACAATGTTGGTAAGACCGTCATTGACTTCAACACCGTAGTCGGAAAAAACATAGAGAACACAATAGGCGCAGCGCAAGTGCCAATAGGTATCGCTGGGCCCCTGCGCGTGATTGGTGATTACGCCAATGGACTTTACTACATACCATTGGCCACCACTGAGGGCGCCCTCGTTGCCTCCGTGAATAGGGGCGCCAAGATAATCACCGAAGCTGGCGGTGCAAGGAGCAAGGTTATTAATGACGGCATGACAAGAGCACCCGTCATAGCAGTACCAAGTGTAATTGATGCCGTTGAACTGGTTAATTGGGTTAATGATCACTTTAACGAGTTAAAGAACATTGCTGAATCAACAAGTAGGCACGCAAGGTTATTGAACATTCAGCCATTCATTATTGGTAATAATGTATGGCTTAGGTTTAGGTTCGCGACTGGTGATGCCATGGGCATGAACATGGTGACCATAGCCACAGACAAGGCCGTTAAGCACATACTCAGTAAATTCCCAAGGGCGCAATTGGTGGCGCTCAGTGGCAATATGTGTGTTGATAAGAAGGCTAACACCGTGAACTTCCTACTCGGTAGGGGTAAGACCGTGGTTAGTGAGGCCGTGATACCAAGGAACACCCTGGAGAAGTGGGGCGTCACGGCGGAAGACGTTGCCGAGGTTAATAACAGGAAGAACCTACTCGGTTCTGCACTGGCTCATTCCTATGGCTTCAATGCGCATTTCGCCAACATAGTCACAGCAATCTTCATAGCCACAGGGCAGGATGTCGCCCAGGTCGTTGAGTCAAGCATGGGTATTACCTGGATGGAGCCCCTTGATAATGGCGATCTCTACGTATCAGTCACACTGCCAAGTCTCGAGGTCGGCACCGTGGGTGGTGGCACCGGGTTACCGACACAGAGGGAGGTGCTTCAAATGCTCGGTGTTTATGGCTCAGGAAATCCACCTGGCTCTAATGCCCTTAAGTTCGCCGAGGTCATGGCTGCGGCCGTACTCGCCGGTGAAGTTAACCTAGTCCTTGCGCTGGCGAGGGATGAATTGGCGAGGGCTCATGAGATGCTGGGCAGGGCTGGTAAGACGTAATGCTTCGTATCCAGAAACATAAATTTAGCTATGTATCTATACGTACTCTCTATAGTACATAAATTGAAGTGATAAGGCTTATAAAGAGCTGCATTAGTAATTTTTGGGGATTAGTTTGGTAATTTATGTTTCTCCCGATAAAAAGGTTGTTGAAAAGACGCTTCAAACTGAGCTCAAGCGGATAATGCTTAGTGAGTTGATAGACGGCGAGGTAATCATCGGCGCCGCCATTATCGACTCAAACGGCATCCCACTCATTTATCACATCCCAAATACCCTCACCGTTAAATCCCTTAAAAACCTCCTTTCCCTCATAGAGTTTGCCGATCATACCGCTAAAATCAATGATGACCTCCTTGGTTCATATCAATACCTCATAATCCGCTACTCAAACTTCAAAATTGCCTTCTTTGAGATGGGTTCTAAGGGTTGGTTGATGGTTTTCGTGAATCCTGTCTGGCACGTTGAGAATGTAATGTCAAAGATTAAGCAGTTCATGCTTAAGGTTCAAAGGATGATTTAAACCCATTGGTTAAAACGGTAAGATTTGCCACCTCAAAAATTTAAGTACTTTATACCTGGATCCTACTCAATGTCGAAGATAACCGGTAGCGTGAAGATACCTGAAATGGAGGTTAAGGAGGAGGTCTCCCTGGATGCCTCGAGTACTGCCATTATCATCGTCGACATGCAAAATGACTTCGTAAGACCAAATGGAAAGTTGTACGTACCCACCGCGCAGGCCACAATACCATCAATAAGGAAAGTGCTGGCCAAGGCCCGGGAAGCCAATGTACCAGTTATATACACCCAGGACTGGCACTTCAAGAATGACCCTGAGTTTAGGATCTGGGGCGAGCATTGTGTAATGAATACCTGGGGCGCAGAGATCGTGGATGAGCTTAAGCCCATGCCGGATGACATAGTTATAAGGAAGCATAGGTACGATGCCTTCTTCGGCACAGACTTGGATTACGTGCTTAGGCATGTTGTTCACGCAATGAATTTGGTGATTGTGGGTACCGTGGCCAACATCTGCGTACTACACACGGCGGGTAGCGCTGCGCTTAATTGGTACAACGTGATTGTGCCTATTGACGGGATCTCAGCACTAAATGAATTTGATTATTACGCTGCACTTAGGCAAATAACCTTCCTATATAATGGCATACTTACAAGGGCTGATAGTATTAAGTTTGTATAGATGTATGCCTAATCCTAGGTGATTTTTAATATTATTGCTCAATGTCGAGGATACCTTTGGCTTATAGCCTCAACATACGCATTATTTCTTGAAAAATTTTGATGCAAGCAAATAGAAATTGAATGGGAACTTAATGTTAAGATTGAGAGCATCATTAAACTCCTACCTTATGGCGATTACCACTGGATTTACCTCGGGAAGAGGACAAGGATGATTTACGAAACTGTGTATGCTGTTCTCCCTGACTATGTTGACTATGTTAATAAGTCGTTGGATAGCGGTATACCTATTAATGTTCATTGGATGCCTTGATGGTTAAGAATAACATTTAAGGATTAGGTTTATTGTGTGAAAGCCCTTAAAAACGGTAAGTGATCAGCCAAGTTAAATTGAGTAGGCGTAATTATGTTGGTGGCGAAGATTGGCGTAGGGATGCCATATTCATAGCTATCTCCATAGCCGTAATAATAGCAACAATAATCATACTAATAAGGTCAGGATTAGCGGGCGCTAGGTATGAAGCACCGAAGCACCCACTATATCTAGTGCTCTCTGAGCTCATATACGTAACCCAATTGTCACTTATCGGTATTAGGCTTAGTATAATCTTTAACAGGGGCATGGGCTATAAAATAAGGTCTACGGAATTAATTAAGGTAGTTACCGCCCAAACATTTGCCTCATTGCTCATGCCTGGATTCTACATCGGCGGTGAGGCAGTATCAATAGCCTACTTAACCTTTAAGGGATTACCAACGACTAGGGCTACCGAGGGCATTACCTTTCGTTATACAGTTGATACGATAACATTAACGTCCATAGTACTCATACTTTACCTATTCAACCTAGTGATAATTCCCTACATAGCGCTTATAATTGCATTAATACTACTCATGGCATACGCCATATTGTTTATAACGATAGTAAGCGCGAGGTTAGGTAAGTACATCGAGCACATGTTTAGGTTTATTAATTCACGTATAAAAATCATAAGGAATTTCATATTAATGAATGAGAATGAGGATTACGGGCTTAAACTCTCACTGGTAGATTACTTCGTACTTTTTCTAGTGTCAATTACCCAGTGGTTGTTATCGGGACTTAATGTGATGTTAATATTCTACTCCTTCGGTGTCCACATAGGTATAATTACCGGTATTCTAATTTCATCCTCATACACAATACTTACATACATATCAGTATTACCTGGGTCAGCCGGTATTGGGGAACTTGCTAACCTATACGTATTAAATAGTCTTAAGTTGGGTAATTATTACTTGGCTTATGATATTTGGTTTAGGATAATAACATACATAGTGCCGTTAATAATGCTCATGCCAGCCTTCCTCAGCATATCAAGGAAATTAACAATGATTAATACTAATCATAGGAACCCCCAGTAGGTAACTCGGTAATTCCCGACTGCGCACCCTTAATTATTGCATCAATAACCCTTATTGCATTCCTCCTTGAAAGGTAATGATTATCATTACCACAATAAGGTGAATAGACGCACTTTGGACAGCCGTCGGCGCATGTACAATGCGTTAATACGTCAAGTGATATCCTGAGGACATCATTGATCCTCTTGAGAAGCATCTTGGCTGTACCTGAACCACCAGGGTATGAATCATAGATTATTATATGCCCCGTTGGGTATGAAATACCGCCCAGGTCTGTGGGCCCTGCACCAATTACATTCTCGCCAACCATAATGATTACGTGCTCGGTGGCGTGATAAGCCCTACCCCTCTCAACAACGTCCATGTTCTCAAATGGACTAAAGGTTATGCTCGGTGCATAAATCACAACACCCTTAGTCTTGAATTCATAACTAAGTGGCTCCACTAAGTCCCTCTTTTCCACGACCTCACCACTACTGAACCTCTTAACTATGTATCCGTGAACCACCTCCTTAATTGTTAACTTAACATACTGATACGGCACGGAGTTTATCACGCCCTCCTCAAGTACCTCATCAATCCTCGGCTCAGAGTTATAGAGCGCTGTTGTGTAAAAGTCGTAGTTACTCGATAACCTCCTTACGTGAGCTGTCCTGCTGCCCATGTCAAGGCTGCGAACCTCGTAAACCCTACCACCATGGAGATAAACGGCACCATCATGAAGCTCCCTCAACGCCGTGGGCAACTCCCTATAGCCCACAACCCTCTTATCATCACTAACTATCTTAACCACGTCACCAATGCCCCTAATGCCATGTATTGCCCTTGCAACCTCGCGACCCCTGTCAGTCACCATGTAATAATTGCCCCTGGCCTCAACAAGTCCCTCATTAACAAGCAACCTGAGGACCTCCTCGCAGTAATCATCCACTGAACCGACCTTCACGGGTCTCTCGTAAGCCATTAAAAGGCAATGCCTCCTCGCTATCTCATCATTCCTCCACTCCACATACAAGTCCTCGGGCTTTCTTGTGTAAAACTCGTGAGGGTTGGAGCTGTAGTACGTACTCATTGGATCATCACCAAGGACCTGAATCACGTAAGCCCTCTGCCCCCTCCTACCAACCCTACCACTCCTCTGTAGGTACTTTGAGTAGCTGGGTGGTATTGTGGCCATGACGGCTACGTCAATATCACCAACGTCAATACCCATCTCCAGGGTGGGTGTGGATAGTAATACCAGGTACTTGCCCTCCTTGAAGCCGTCCTCAACCTCATGCCTCTCCTCAATCGTGAGCCCAGCCCTATGAACCCTAACCCTATCACCAAACCCAGCCCTATCGGCATGTCTCTTAACCAACTCCACAAACCTATGGCTATCCGCAAACATGAGGCACTTCATGCCCCTCCTAACGCACATCCTAGCCAACTCAGCGGCCTCCGCAAGCCTACCCCTCCTTATCGGGCTAACCAGCATGTGCCTAGTTAGTCCCCTCCTACCCTCTGGACCCCTGACCAGAACCAAGTCCTCCGCACTAAGCAAATCCCTGGCAAAATCAAGTGGGTTACCCACGGTGGCTGTGGAAACAATGAACTGCCAGTCCCTCATGAACCTCCTCACCCTCTTGAGCACGTAGTGGACGTGGGCACCGAAGACGCCGTTGTATACGTGAAAATCATCAAGCACCATCACCCTATATCCACGAAGGACGTCCTTAAACTTACTCACGTGGGTCAAGGCCTCACTGACCATGTCAGGGTTTGTAATGAGTATGTCCGGTGGTGACGAGTAAACCCTGGACCTAACATCACTGGGCGTATCCCCATCATACGGCATTACCGACACATTAATTGCAGAGAGGTACCTCTGCATCCTAAGTAATTGGTCCCTGGCCAAGGCCTTAGTTGGGTACATGATCATTACCTTAACACCCTCCTTGTCCATCAATGATATTAACGGTAGTAGGAAGGCCTCAGTCTTGCCCACGCCTGTCCCAGCCATGATGACCGTGTGCCTACCCCCAGTGATTGCTTGGTAGGCGTCCCATTGAAACTCATAAAGCCTATCAACCCCGGCACCCCTCAACTTGCCTATTAACTCCCTCGGTAGGTCAAGGGAGTCCACTGACGGCCCGTAACTCGGCTCCACGGGTTTCTCCTCATGCACATAAAGAAGAATCCTGGACCTGTCACTACCTAACTCACCTATGAATTCGTCCTCAAGCATGAACTTGGCAACCACCAACCTATCGCTCCTAATCATCCTACCAACTCATGAACAGCACTACTGGAAATTAATAACTTTGGGCGAATCTAATCTCATGTACTTAATTTCATCACTCGCCTTAAGCCTGAGCACCCTAGGCTCAATCATAACCAACCTATCCCAATGCTTAACAATAGGTCTCAACTTACCACCGCACCTGGGGCACTTCCTAATCTCGCCCTCCATCTCAAAATCAATATAGCAATTAACGCACCTAAACGCATTAAGTGCCCTATTGTTGTCGAACCCCAGCGAGGTAATGCTCGGTATCTCCATGATCACGATGCCGTCAACTAAACCTGCCAGTTCCTCAATAGCCTCCCTCCTCAACGAGTCCATATTAAGGGCTACCAGGAACTCCTTATTGCCATAGATCACCCTGACCCTATCCCTAACTTGCAACACCCAATTCCTTTCAATAACCGCATCCTTAACAATCACACCATACGGCTTAACTGATGATGTGTAGAAATTCCCAGGTTCCACCATTATGTAGTTCACGGACTTCTCACCAATACTTTGATTAATCGGTACTACATTGATAAGATCACTGTTAATGTTGATAAAGTCATCAGTGATCAATCCATCAGCGCCACCGGCCAATGCAGCCTTAATGAAATCGTCAATAGGTTCAGGCAGCGCCGAACCATGAACAAAAACCCTAAGGCCAACCCTCCTAGACCAAGCAATCACGCTGGCTAGGGAAATCACTAACCTAAGCCTACCCAGCAACCGCCTAATCGTATCCCCATCAACACCACCAAACTCAACTATAGTCTCTGGAGGTAGGACTGGGGTAGCATCTCTAACGTACCTAACGACCTCCAGGCCCTCGAATAACCAGGAACCCGCGAACATGCACCAGGGCAACCCACACCACTTAATGAAGATTCTCACAATACGGTAGGCAACAATACACTATTATTAACCTTAACCACATAAGGGAAATAATTAACCCAGGAGGCTTAATCAAATGAAATTGCGTAATCACCATACCGTATTACTATTCATGCTGTAGTTAATTCTTTAAAAATCACCATCGCCCATTAATCAATGTCCGCGTCAAAACCAAGAGTAGGTACTAAGGTTTATCATTTAATGGCTGGCCCTGGCGATGTGGCACCGTACGTCTTAACACCCGGTGACCCTGATAGGGTCCCCAGGATTGCCAAGTACTGGGACAATGCACGCGCAGTGGCGGCGCATAGGGAGTACGTAACCTACACAGGGACTTATAGGGGTGCGCCAATATCAGCAGTGTCCACGGGGATTGGGGGGCCAGCAACGGCCATAGCTATTGAGGAACTATTAACCCTTGGTGCAAACACCTTCATTAGGGTCGGCACAACTGGAGCGCTGCATGATTGGATTGGGGTTGGTGATGTCATAATAAATACGGGGGCCGTTAGGTTCGACGGAGCCAGCAATGCATACGCGATGCCCGAGTACCCAGCCATAGCCAGTTATGACGTCGTGCTAGCTCTGGTAACAGCCGCGGAATCACTGGGCATTAGGTATCACGTGGGTTTAACGGCATCAACGGCAGACTTCTATGTTGGGCAGGGCAGGCCGGGGTTTAGGGATTACCAACCACCCTGGTCTAGGGATATCATTAACACGTTATCCTCAATGAACGTACTCAACTTCGAGATGGAAGCCGCGACTATATACACCATAGCTAATATCCATGGGGCGAGGGCTGGCGGCATAATGGCTGTCATAGCTAATAGGAAAACTAATGAGTTCGTACCTGATGCCGGAGTTGATGAGGCCATTAAGGTGGCTAATGAAGCCGTTAGAATACTCCATGAGTGGGACACCATTAAGTCAAGTCTGGGCCTTAAGCACCTAACAATTAGTGTGATTAGGGAATGGATGAGGAGGTGATTGGTGTACTGCACTCGAGGAGTTTGATGAGAAGAGACTCTATCCATCGGCCATAGACCCGGCAATAAGGAGGTTCAGGAATGAGACTAGGGCGCGGCAGCCCGTGGCAATATTAGTGCTTGGCATTGTATCGATAATGCACTCGATATGGATACTGTCAGTAATAGAGGGTTTCCTCAACTTCGTACGTTTTGACAAAAATGAATGACAAGCCTCGCCCCCTCAGGGCGGGAGGAGGATGGTATTGCTTATTTCTCACGTAGTAATGATGTGTAGACACCGATGAAGCTCAATACCGCGGCTATTACGAGTACTATCCTCAAGCCATCAATGAAGGATTGATAAACAACCAGGTTACCCATCATAACCCCGGTGAATAGGTAAAGACTGGCGTATTTGCCCATGTAACTAACGAGGATCGCACTGGCAACGGTGATACTCAGTAATTGCCCCATGAAACGCATTGTACCCAAAACACCACTTGCAACGCCGTACTTATCGGCTGTGACTGAGCTCATTACGGAGTTCGTGTTAGGCGCCGAGAAGAAGCCAAAGCCTATCCCGAGCACCATTAGGGAGAGAACAATGTAAATGACATACCTAATGTTGAGTAGTAGGAGTAATACGAATGCCACGCCTATTAGTCCCATGCCCAGGGCCGCGATTTCCCTGGAGCCATACCTATCCGATAATCTGCCGCTCACTGGTGACAATGCAGCCATGAAAACGGGTTCCGAGACTAAGATTAAACCGGCAATAAATGGATTATAGCCAAGGAAGACCTGTAGGTATAGTGAGAATAGGAACGGCACTGAGTACGTACTTACATAATTAAGTAGGGCTGTTATGTTGCCTGCCATGAACGACACGTTCCCGGTGAACAGGTTTAGGTCAAGCATTGGGTTGTTAATCCTCCTTTCAATGAGGATGAATATGAACAGAGAAACAAGACCAATAACCAGTAGGTATAGGTAATACAACCAACCGCTTATGGCTGATAGTATTAGGTACATTACTATGGATAGTATGGATACCGTGAATGTAATTGCGCCAAGGTAATCAACCCTAATTGCACGTCGAGGTAGTTCAATACCCCTCATTGAGAACTGAGAGACTATTAACCCAACCACGGTCAACACCGTGGTTATTATAAGCACGAACCTCCAACCAAGGAACTGAGTTATTAAGCCTCCAAAGAATGGCGCAGAGGTCAGGCCTAGGTACACGGCCATTGCGTTTATGCCAAGGGCGAAGCCCCTCTCACCCTCAGGGAATACTTGGCTTACGATTGCCGCCGAACCCGGAGACAGTATCGATGAGCCAAAGCCCATGAGCAACGACGCAATTATTAACGCGTATATGTTTGGCGCCAATGAGCCGAACAATGAACCCGTTAGGAATAGTACGAATCCCAACTTAAACATTCTAACCCTACCATAAATATCACTTAGTCTGCCCAGGGTTATCATCAATGTCGGTAACGGTATTAAATAAACTATTGGTACATAGATCAAAACCATCAGGGGCGCGTGGAAGTACTTACCGAGTACGGGGGTTATGAAGGACAACACGGTGGAATTATATGGAGTCTGAAAGGCCGCCAGTGATGTCGTAAACAGTACCAACCACTTCCTTCCACTGCTTAGTCTGTTCATTGCGGTCGATTGCTATATTTTTCAATATCGATTTAAAGGTTTATTCCTCACTATACTTCATCTTGACGAAGGACACATACGTCACGGGCCTCATAAGCGGTCTGTCACCTTCCTTGGTAACCACGTAAAGTACCTGCGTCAGTCTCTCCTCAATAGGTATAACCATTATTCCATTACTCGCCAACTGATCGAGTAACCTGGGTGGTACCTTGGGTGCCGCCGCTGTGACCAAAATCCTATCAAAAGGTGCTTGGTCAGGTAATCCTCTGGATCCGTCGCCAACAATAACGTGGACCATGTCAAGGTAACCCAACCGAGCCAAGTTCTGAACGGCATAAAGGGCGAGACCAGGATAATACTCAATTGTGTATACTATACCGGTCCTCTCCATGGCTTCCGCGCAGACGGCAGCATGATAGCCAGTCCCTGTGCCAATCTCCAAAACCCTGTGCCCTGGCTTAAGATCGAGTAATTCGCACATAATGGCCACCATATGCGGCGCCGATATTGTCTGGTCATACATTATCTGTAGCGGTGTATCCTCATAAGCGTAAAGCCTGAGGTAATTAGGCAGGAATTCCTCACGTGGAACACTAAGCATGGCCCTCTCAACCCTATCGCTCTTTATCACACCCTCATCCTTGAGTGAATTGACCAGTTTCCTCCTTGCCGACGCAAAGTCAATCATTGCTGTATAAAAGCTTAACAAGGCCTAAATAATACTTCCTCCTCAAGCAAAATGGTCAATGGGGAAGATCCATACTTAACCCTTTGGTCAGTGAAACCTTCATCGCCTTGAAACCAAGCCTTAGCCTCACGCCCTCAAGGACATCAAGCGAGAATGAATCATCAACAGCCCCATTAAGCGGCTCAACCTTGAGCGTCAGTACCCAACCATTGTAGGACTCCGCTAAATTACGCTCTATGTAAAACGGCACACCATCAACCCTACCAACCTCTACATAATCACTACCAACGATGAAATCACTAGCCCTATATATCTGTGGTTCCGTTGGTGAGCAGCAACCGTGCCCGAGGATCATAATAATATCACCGTACTTCTCCTTCATATTTTTAATCAATTCCTTAACATCATCCCCAAACTCAACACTTACATTCAACACATTCCCGCATGTTGATGTATAACTTAAAAAATCTTACTGATCATTCAATGAATAAATTAATAAAATATATTCAATAATTATCCACAAGTAATAACAATAATTTTATGTTTTAATGGAAGGAAAAGGTGTTGGAGATAACACATGGTTATGATGAAATGAGACCATTAATTACCGCGTCACTCAGCCGGACATATTATGGACACCGTATATGATACGATACCGGCTATATAAGCGCTGGGCTGTGGCGGATTCACAATTTCTAGAAAAAGACTTGAACTTTTTACTCTGGCTATTCACAAAAAAGTGAATCGAGCAGAATTGAGAATTATTAGCATGAATTAATCAAAGGAGACCCTTAATTAACAAAGTAATTAAGGGACCTCAATAATATGGCTATAACGCCGTAGAGAACATCGAGATCAGAAATGCTACCCCATGCAATTGCCTGAGTATTTATGCTGGTTGCCATTAAATCAAATACATTAAGCATATCTTCATGCAATCATTTATGCCAGGATTTTACGACTCATTTAGTAGGGGCTTGTTCATAGCTTGTCGATCTTCATCACGGTCCTCCAGTGTGGCCTATCAAGACTGCCAGTAGTATCTACGTAGACCTGCTTGATCTCTAGGAATTCCTCAAGGCCGTATAGGCCCAGTTCACGCCCAATGCCCGACTGCTTGTATCCGCCCCAGATGCCTTCTGTTGGTTGTGTGTAGGCGTCGTTAATCCATACGGTGCCTGCCTGGAGCTTCCTGGCTACCCTGAGGGCTTTTGCCGGGTCCTTGGTGAATATGGATGCTGTGAGCCCATAAATCACGCTATTCGCTATCTCGATGGCCTCCTGCTCTGTCCTGAATGGTATGACCGCTATGACCGGCCCAAATATCTCCTCCTGGGCAAGCCTACTCCTTGGGTCAACGTTGTCAAAGATCACGGGACTCACGAAGTATCCCTTGTCATAGATGCCGCCGCTTAGTTTACCTCCGTCAAGTGCAACCTTGAACCCCGCCTTCTTACCAAAGTCTATGTAGCCGAGTACCTTCTCCTCCTGGGCCTTGGACACGAGTGGCCCCATGTCAGTGTTATCGTCAAGTGGGTAGCCAATGACGAGGTCCTTAGCAACCTCGGCCAACCTATTGACCAACTTCTCATGAACACTCTCGTGAACCAGGACCCTACTAATGGCACCGCAGGCCTGCCCAGCATTCCTGAGACCACCAAATACGATAGCCCTAACGGTCTCCTCAATACTTGCATCATCAAACACAGCGCCTGGGTTCTTACCACCTAGTTCAAGCCCAATCCTCTTAACACCGGCCGCGGCCTGCTGCATGATTAATTTACCCGTAGTGGTCTCTCCAGTAAAACTGACATAATCAACCTTGGGGTGCTTAACTAAGTCATTACCAACGGTTGCCCCTGGTCCATAAATAACACTGACTACGCCCTTGGGAAGCCCCGCCCTAGCCAACGCCCTATAGATCTCCATGGCGCTCATGGGCGTGTAGCTCGCTGGCTTCCAAATCACGGTACAACCGGTGGCCAGCGCAGGGGCTATCTTCCTCGCTGCCTGGGTCATTGGGAAGTTCCACGGTGAAACGGCGGCAACGACACCCACGGGTTCCTTGAATATCAGCGAGACATTTCCATTACTGAGGACTATTGAGTCACCGTAAACCTTATCCGCAAGCCCTGCATAGAACTCGAAGACCTCTGCAGCAGCGAGAACATGAGCCCTTGCTTGCCTAATGGGCATTCCATTCTCGAGGGCTACCGTAACCGCGATCCTATCTGCTTCCTCCCTAAGTATTTCAGCAGTTTTATATAGGATCCTAAGTCTCTGCCTATAGTTCGTGACCCAACCATACTTATCCTTATCAAAGACTTCCCTGGCTGAGTCAATGGCCTTATTAAGATCATCCGTGGAGGCTTCCTCAACCACCGCAATTGTTTGATCAAAGTGCGCTGGGTTCTCCCTGGTGAACGTCTTACCCTTGCTTGAGGATACCTCTTCGCCATCTATGAATAATTTAACCCTAACGGGTATTTCCAGGGTGAACTTACCGTAGGAAACCGTGGGCATTAAAACCAAAGTATAGTCAGTTATTAATAAGTATTGCCTATTCGTGCTCATTATTCTAAGGCTTTATTGAAACTATATATAATAATTATCAAAGATATTAATAATTAATGAAAAATATTTCACTTACCTCCATAATTGCATTCTAAAATATTTTCTGAAGATGCTGATGTATAATAATTAAATAATGTATCAGCTGGGTTCCTCGATACTATTATCATAACCTCCCTATTACCATCAGCCATATCAACGAACACATGAACTAATTCCTCGTCGTTACCCCTATAGATCCTCGCCGTAGCACCTCTATAACTACCAGCATGAAGTACGTTATTAACCGCGTAATTGATTAATTTACTTACGCCATCACAACCATTATCTATCATTAGTATTACCTGGTTGGGATTTAAATCCGTGGCCTTCCTATAATCGTTCCCATAATAAATCCATACCAAGGACATTAGGTGAAACCGTAGATAGAGAGAAATTAATACTTAACGGGTGTTGAGCATGAAATTAACGACATTACCAATCAATGAACGCTTACCAACAACGCTCTGCGACCTCATCATCACCGAGTTATACCTAGGCCACTTGAAGAACATTATGTAGTCGAACTCGCTTGGAACCACGGCGAACCCAGCATCCCTCACATACGGCCTACTAACGATCTTGTTGAATGTATCCACATGCACCTCATAATGCGTATACTTATGAATGAGCACTGCGTAGTCCATGCCATCCATTAAATAACCCTCCAGTGCAGATAAGCCCCTGTGCACAGTCCTGCTTGGGTCAAGAACCCTGTGGGCTATTAGGTACTTATTACTGGTTATTACTAGGATATCGATTGGGTTCCTAAAAACCACAGAATTCATTATACCAAGGGACTTAACATTAATCCCAACATGAATAATCTTACCGCCCAGGTAGTGATCAAACCTCCTTATGGCTGAGGCTGTTGATCGAACTAAGTCATCATAGGACTCCTCAATGGCCTCCTTCGAGTACGGAACCCTCATCACCATTGGACTTGGATAAATAACCTCGTCATCCATAGGGAACGAGTCATCATCAAGGTCACATGCAAGGCCTAGGTCTATGCGGTCGGCCAACGTCATCATGTACGGTATCTCAACAAAACCCTTATCATTAAGAACGGCTATGCCATTGTTTATTAAATCATGAACTAGCGGGTCAATCTCAGAGGACCAGTCGGTGAGGGTAACGGAACCGTCAGGAAAAACAAGTGCTTGAACGCCCTCCATAAAACCGAGCCTAAGCCACCGACAGAAAACAGCCTTATTGCCTACACCTAACTTCGATATCTTATTAATGATCCTTATTAAATTATCATTATTTAAATAATCCTGAGTGGTTATCTGATGGGTTTCCTTTATCGATTTACCTACTTTGTCAAACGGCATTTTCAATCACGATGAAGCCAAAGTACTAATAAACCTTTCCCTTAGTGCTATGATGATGGCTAAGTTAGTGATTGATTATCAATTATGAACCAGTTGATCAATCCCTTATATCTAATCAGGGGCGAGAAGACCTAATCACCGCATCATTCGAGTCCTGGTCTCATCACTGAAAGGCACAGGCTGGCAACTAAAAATATATTTAACGCATTAATACCATTAGTTGTGCTATTGACAAGGGCATTAGACGGTGTACCGCATAGAATCATTAGTCTTAATCCCTCAATAAACGAGTTCCTTTTCGTAATGGGCATAGGTGATAGGGTTGTCGGGACTGATCTATGGAGTTATAGGCCCAGGGAGGCTATGAAGACCTTTAAGGTAGGCTCATTCACTTCGGCGGACCTTGAGGCAATCAGGAGATTAAGGCCTGACCTAATAATACTCTCGTACCCAGTCCAGAGACAGTTGGTTGAGCCGTTAAGCAGTACCGCCTCTGTACTCGCTGTGCCAATGCCCGTGAATCTAAACGCAGTAATGAGTTCCTTCGAAATGGTGGGTAAATTACTCGACGCAGACGAAGAGGCACATAGGGTGATGGATACATACATGGATTTGCTAAGGCAGTCCACGGATTTAAGGGACGCCTTAGTCGTTCTTTCATTGGGTGACTACGTAATTCCCTGCGAATCCTCCTACATAGCCTCGGCACTCAATAGAGTTGGTGTTAAATACATTAGGGGCCTTAAGTGCGTTGAACTGATCACAAATAAGGATGGCGTTTTAAGCATGGTTGATAGGATTAATCCCCAGTTAATAATTTATGAGGGGAAGACCAAGGACTATAGACCGCAGGAAATAGAGTGGGTCAACAAACCAGTGCTGTACACGCCAAACGACACGCTCGCCCACTTTGGACCGAGTTTTCCGCTTGACATTCAATTACTAATTAACACGATCAAGAACGGAGAAAAATTCGTAAAGAACACATCAAGCACTACAAGACCGAGCTTGAGCGATCCCTGGTATAAACCATACCTATAACTATTCCCCGCGTAACTTCCTGAGATTCGGCCTGACGTAATTCTTCCAAACCTCACTTGCCACCTTCTTACCCACCTTCGTCAATTCATAATAAATACCCCTACCTCGCCTCTCGGGATTGTGCTGCTTGACCTTTAGCCAGGGCTTAACCGATGATGTTACCTTACCCTTAAGCGAACCCCTGAACTCCTGTAATAAGCCCAGTTGGACCAGGTGTTGGACGGCCTTCTCAACCTCATCCTCAGGCACTATTGGCCGCCAACCAGCTGCCCCAAGGAGCCTCCTGGCCAGTAGCCAGGGCGTGTCCGGCCCATAGTGGTATATGTGGGCTAGTATCCTCTTCTCCAGATCCGTGAGTTGGTTTACCACCGCATTTATGTTATCAGACATTTGAAATTACTACTTCATGTCTAGTTTAAATCAATAACTCAGGATTGCTTGTATCTCTTCCACGTCCCCTTTATGACCCAGACAGGCTCCTCCTCATGGAATGGCTCCATACCCTCAAACCTCATCTCAGTGAGGGCCTTCTCATTAACGTCAACACCGAGGCCAGGCCTGTTGGGCACCCTGTAATAACCATCCTCAAGCTTAATGGCATTATTAATGATATCCCTCTTCCACTGGGGCCAGAATTCGTAAAAGCTCTCCTGAATTAGCAGGTTATATGTACTCGCATCAAACTGTAGAGTCGCGGCATGCTGCACGGGCCCGAAGGCATTGTGCGGCGCTAGCTCGATCCCATAGGTCTCGGTCAAAGCCCTAATCCTACCCATACCCGTGAAGCCCAGGGCATTGGTTATGTCAGGCTGAAGAACATCCACCAAACCCCTCTCCAGGAGCTGAAGAGCCTCCTCAACGCTGATTATCCTCTCACCAACCGCAATCCTAACCCCAGGCGCTACTGCCTTTATCTTAGCCAGACCCTCGAAGTTAAGATCAGGATGTACCGGCTCCTCGATAAATAATGGATTGAACTGCTCCATGGCCTTAACCATCTTAATAGCCGTATTAACGTTGAAGCGACCATGGGTCTCTATCAATATATCCACGTACTTACCCACAGCCTCCTTAACAGCCCTAACCCTCTCCACGGCTTCCTCAAGGCCCTCCTCATCCATTTGATCAAAATACGGTCCAAACGGGTCAAACTTCATTGCCCTAAAGCCCATGGACACGACCTCCTTAGCCTTCCTTGCGAAGTCATCAGGTGTCACACAGTCGTTGTACCAACCATTCGCATAGGCCTTAATCTTCTCATTGACTAGGCCACCCATGAATTGATAAATTGGCGCACTGAGGTACTTACCCAGAAGATCGTGTAGTGCTATATCCACTGCACTATATGCCGTAACCGCCTCAAATGAACGGCTAATGTAGAACTCATGCTTATACCACTCCCTGAATAGGTACTCAATCCTGAACGGGTCCTTACCAATCATGAACCTCCTAACCTCCTCAATAGCCCTAACCACTTGGTTAACCCTAAGCGTGGGTACGGCCTCCCCATAACCAACTTGGCCATCGCCTGTGACGACCCTAACGATTATTGAGACCGAGGCCCAGGGCGAGGCCCTTGCAGTCGCCAAGTCACTGACAGAGTATATCTCTATGTCCTTAATAGTAACCATATAGCTATGATAATAACCTCATTTTTAAGTTTTGGATCTCCCCAAGAAACCCCACTAAGGATGAAGGAGAATATTTAATAAAAAGTAAAGGATACAGTATAGGATTCACATGAGTAGCGAGGAAATTAAGAGGAGTATTAGAGAAAACCCTGAAATCCTCATTGACGCACTTAACGACGCCCTAACAACAAACCCAGACGCCCTACTTAGGGCCTTAATGAACAGACCGGAGGTCCTGATCAGGGTTTTACTGTTAACGGCTTCATTACCTCTCGTGATACCCACCATATTATTAAGGCTACTTACAGCTCTTGTACTGCCTATGGGTCAGTACGGCGATGTGGATGCCCTAAGGGCTAGGATCAATGATGTTGAAAAGAGACTTGGTGAACTTGAGAGCAAGATAATAACGAAGGGAGAGGTGGAGATGTTGTTCAAGGAGTTAATTAGCAAGTACGGCGTTAAGGATCAAAGACCCCTATAAGGTACCCTATGTGTTGACAGGGCACCAACGAAATCAATGAACCTACTTAATTCATTAATCCTTGATCCTATTAGACTGGGATCACACGTGTACTGCGATGTGCACTTTATGAAGAAGTCCCTTAGGTCATCATTAATAATGCCGCTTGGTATGAAGTCCCGCGCAACCTGCACCGCATGCTCCCAATTCCTGACCCTAATTTCCCTAGCCATTAGGAACGCCCTTACTACGTCATCGAAGGTTGATAAGCCAAGCTTCATAATGTTATTTAGAGTATTTATGTCCTTTGTCTTCTCGTACGAGTTCATTAAATTCGTGATTATTTGAAGGTTCCTCCGTGCGTTTATTATGAGAGTTATTGGTTCTGATTCCACACATTATTGTACTTTATCTAATTTTTAAGGCTTCAGTTATAGAATATCTTTTTCTATAGTTGCTTGAGGATGATACATCTTTGTTAAGGAATTATTATATAAACAATAAAAACACTAATGGCAGTATAAATACCCTATCCTGGTAAAACTAACGTGCGACATAAACAACGCCACTAAAGTCCATAACTCAACACTACATTTAATTCTCCAACTAACAACATGTTGGCTCAGAACACCCATAACCCAACCTCACTCCTCAATACCCAAGCTGTTAGTATATTGCCTAAGAATAACTGACTCCCTCCCCGCCCTGAAGGGCGAGGTTTGACATTCATTTCATCATTACATTAGGTAATCTCATATAGAACCTATTATGCTCCTTATCTTCTCAATCTTCGCCTCTAATTCGCCGCACTTCTCATTGATTATTTTATTAACCTCCTCTTCTGTGTATAATCTCTCAATCCTTAGGTTAGAGAAATTGAACTTGTTTGTCCTTTGGTCATACGAGACTACGACGCTTATTCTCACGAGGGCCAGTTTATCAATATTCCTCTTTATCATCTCGTCATACACCACCTTATTCAACTCAGCAATATCCCTGAGTATCACATCCTCAGGTACTAATTTTGAGAAGGCGGCGAACGCAGCACGTCGCAACTTATCGGCGAACCTCGCTGCAACAATGATCCCTGTCCTTAGCTCAACTGTTAATGGGCCTTGGAATGTGAATCCGCTGTATAGTTTTTCGTATTCTGTTGCTCGTTCCTTATCTCGTTCTGCATCCTCACTTGGTTTCCAAGACATAATATACTACTATACTAAGTTTCATTTAAAATTTATTTCCCATGCAGGCTAAATACTTAAGTAGGGGTGTGGTTTATTGTCTTTGATCTGAGTTGGTTGGGTTGCGTAGGGTTGTGCTTGATGTTGATGTGCCAAGTAGTATCTCCACTGTGGAGCTTGCGGATAAGTTGGGTCGAGTTAGTGGTGTTAAGGCTGTTAACATTACCGTGACTGACACGGATGTCGAGGTCCTAGGCCTGGTGATCGTCATTGAGGGTGATAATATTGATTATAATGGAGTGAAGGGCGTGATTGAGGACTTGGGCGGCGCGATCAGAAGCGTTGATCAAGTGATTGTTGGTGAGTACATACTTGAGATCAATCCTCAGTTGCTTAAGGAGAAGTGACTATGGTAAGTATAGATGGTAGGTACCTAGTGCTTGGTTTTCTGGACAGCGTCTTAACAACCCTTGTACTGGGTGAGTCTATGCGGAGCACTATTAAGCTCGTGATCATCGTCACCGTGATAAACCTAGTAACGGCCTTCATGGCTGAGTACGCCGAGGAGAGGAGCTCGTTGAGCCACATCGAGAGAACCCTACTCATGAGGAAAGGTTCATTACTAAGAACAAGCCTACATAAGAGGGCCATATATGACGCTTTAATTAAGGGCCTTATCTTCGGTGTTGTATCCTTACTTGGCGCCCTAATTACGGATCTTAGTATGTACATAGTTAAGGTGCTTTGGATCCCCGTGGTTCCCGTGATAATGCTCGGCGTGTTTGGCACACTAATGAGTAGGTACTTCAGGGGCAACGCGATCCTATGGTTAATCCTTTACATAGTACTGGGGATCATAATGTCATTTGTCGGCACAATCATTTGAATCGGCAATAACCATAGCGTATTGATTATCTACTGCGTTGATAAATTGATGGGTTTTCCCTCCTTCAATATTTTACCTCCTAGCTCTGGGCTTACCTTAAGTAATTGATCCTTGATGGCATCAAGGAATGCCTTGTCCTCCTCCCTATTCCTAAGCTCATCGGGTAACAATATCGGTATTTCCTCCTTAATTGGGTACCAGCGACCGCACTTAGGACAGTAGAGCACGCCATCCACAACCTCCTTCTTGATGCATTCCTCACAGGGCAGCTCCTGGGGGTTTGGGTGATTCTTTATGTTTACGTTCTTGAGGGCACAGTACTCCTCACAGAAGGGTTTCTTACTCCACTCATATTTTCGTTCGGGGTATTCCCTCTCCCTGAGCACTATTAATGTTAGTGGGAATGTCTTATCATAGGGACACGCCAATACATCCATTAGTCTGTACTTCACGAAGAAACAACTGCTAATGCCCCCTTTAATTACTTTTACCTACTAATTTTAACTGCCTTAGATTAGTATTTCCTTTCCTCAGGTTTCCATCTAGTTATGCGGACGGGCGCATAGCTTATTCTTGGCCCATCAGGTGTGTAGAAGTATAGTGTGTGCTTTAGCCAGTTAGCATCATCCCTCTTCGGGTAATCAAGCCTGTAGTGGGCACCCCTTGATTCGGTCCTTGTTAGTGCTCCGATGGTTATTAGTTCGGCTTGCTCGAGTAGGAAGTCAAGTTCGAGTGCATCCCTTAGGTTGGTATTGTAGTACCTGCCCTTGTCCTCAATCCTAATATTCTGGAACCTCTCCCTCAACCTCTTTATTGCTGAGTATGCCTCCTCCAGTCCGCTCTTGTCCCTGAACACATACACGTATGTGTCCATGGTCCTATTCATCTCCTCCCTAATGGAGTACGGGTTCTCTGCACCAACCTCCTTATGTAGTAACTTGTTGAATATCCTACTCTCCTCATTAGTAACCTTTGTCACTATGTCACCTGTGTACTCGAGCATTGAATCAGGAGCTGACATTACGTACTTAGCAGCAGCGGCGCCTGCCAACCTACCCCACACAAGGCAATCACTCAAGGAGTTGCTACCTAACCTGTTTGCTCCATGTACACTGACATTGGCAGCCTCACCGGCAGCCCATAGGTTTGGTACCCTCGTCTTATCCTCATCGAGCATTACCTGACCGTTTAAGTCAACGTGTATACCGCCCATCATGTAGTGCATTGCTGGTCTAACGGGTATTGGCTCATCGACCGGATCGATACCCAGCGTCTTAATTACTATCTCCCTAATCATAGGTAATCTCTTATTTATCCTCTCCTCACCAAGATGCCTCAAATCAAGTAATACGTAGCAAAGCCCTGATTCCTCATCGGTAAAGCCCCTGCCCTGCAAGCATTCAGTAACTATTGACCTACTAACTATATCCCTAGGGGCAAGCTCCATTCTACTTGGAGCATAGTTCTTCATGAACCTCTCACCCTCCTTATTAACCAAGTAACCACCCTCGCCCCTGGCGCCCTCGGTTATTAGGATACCATTGGGTACTAAAGCCGTTGGGTGGAACTGCGGGAACTCCATGTCCTTAAGTGGTATTCCTGCTCTATAGGCTAGGGAGAAGCCGTCACCGGTTGATGACCATGCCATTGTCGTGAATTTATAAACCCTACCGTTACCTCCAGTCGCGATTATACCGGCCTTGGCAAGTATTGCCTTGAATTCCCCTGTTCTTAGGTCTATGGCTGTGACCCCCCTAAATACGCCATTTACCATTATTAATGACGTAACGAAGTGCTCATGGAGCATTTCAATATTATCGAATCTAAGCACATTGTCGTACAATGTACTCATTAGGAAGAAACCACTCTTGTCCTGGGCGAAGGTAGTTCTAGGAATCGACATTCCGCCAAATGGTCTCTGTAATATCCTACCCTTCTCATCCCTTGACCAGGGAACACCCAGGTGATCCATGAATATTATTTCCTTGGGTGCCTCACGTACTAGTAATTCAACGGCATCCTGATCCGCCAGGAAGTCGCTGCCCTTAACCGTATCGTAAGCATGTAAATCAAGGCTATCGCCCGTCTCCTTTGGATAGAGGACTGCGCTTGCGCCACCCTCGGCGCTGACTGAGTGACTCCTCATTGCATGGACCTTGGATATGACGGCAATTCTTATCTTGCCTTGTGATACCCTGGCGGCTTCAAACGCCGACCTTAAACCCGCTAGGCCCGAACCAATAATCACTAGATCGTACTTAAGTACTTCAGTCATATCCTAATTCGTTTTACATAGGCGATTTATATTTTCTTCCCCTATTGAGGTTACTGACCTGGGATAAGCATTATTAATACCCTTCTTGTTATGACTTGCCTGAATGTCAATTATAAACGAGGAGGAGTTAGAGAGCAAGATCAAGGAGTTAAGCGGTGAGGTCCTTAAGATCAGGGAGTTAATCAGTGAGAGGGAGAAGGAAAGGGAGAACCTACGTAATGAGCTGAATAAGGTCAGGGAGGAGCTGAGCGCTGTAATAAATCAACTCAATAATAAGAGGAATGAGTTGAAGAGTGTTAAGGAGGAGCTAAATAAGTTAAGGAAGAATAGGGATGATATTATAAATACTCTGCGGCAGCTTAAGGGGAGAAGGGCGGAACTTTTCCAAAGGGCTAAGGAACTAATAGAGAAGGTGAAGAAGTATAGGGAATTACTGAAGATGCTTAATGACTTAGTTGGCGGGAAACCCATTGATAAGGATAAACTAAGGGAGCTAATTGATAAGCTTGAATTTGAGCATGAGATATCACCCACAGATCCCGAGAAGGAATGGGAGTTCTTTAGGACGATACAGGAGTTGGAGAAGGAATTAAATGCAGCAGAGGTCATCTCAAGGATCAAGGAATACATAAGCAACGGTTCCCAGGAGGTTGAGAATATCCGTAAAGAAAGGATGGAACTGGGGCAACAAATGAGGGAACTGTATAATAATGCTCTCATGAACATTAAGAACCAGATACAGGATCTCAAGAAGAGGAGGGATTCCGTAGTTAACGAAATCGTTCAACTAAAGAGCCGTAGGGACTCACTTAAGTCTAGGCGTGACGAGTTAAAGACAAAGATACTGAGTAAATCAGCGGAGATAAAGGGTTTAAGGGACAAGCTAAGGGAACTAAACGACGAAGTAAATAAGTACCAATTACTCCTGGCAGCTGCGCGGAAGTCCAAGAACCTGGTGTCCAAGAAGCAGGAGGAGGCGAAAGTCAAGGAGGAACTGAAGAAGAAGGCGGAGGAAGGACTTCAGAAACTAATGAAAGGCGAGAGGGTATCACTGAATGATTTATTAGGGCTGGGGTTAGAGGAAGATAATGAGAAGTGAGCCATGTCTAGTCTCGTAAGAAGAGTAATTGTGCTCTGCGTTGATAGGGATAATGACGTAGGTGAGAGACTGGGTGTTCCCACACCGATAATAGGCAGAGGCAACGTACTCAAGGTAGCCACCGAGTACATACTTAGGTACCCAGATGACTCTGATGCTAATGCTATGTTTGGCGCAGTACAGCTTTACGATACGTTAATCTCAACCCTTGGTGCCGAGAATGTGGAGATCGCTGTTGTCACAGGGGCCAGCTCCGAGGACGTTACTGCGGACATGAAAATACTTAGCGAGGTTGATAAGATACTCCAGGTGTTTGATGCTGATGGCTTCATAGTGGTTTCTGATGGGCCATCTGACGAGGTTGTTGTTCCACTCATTCAATCAAGGAGGCCCGTAGTATCGGTTAAGAGGATCGTTGTTAAGCAAACCAAGGGCTTTGAGGAGTTTGCTGTATTGGCTAGGTACTACGTTGGTAAGTTATTCAATGAGCCTAGGTATAGGAGGTACGCACTTGGTGTACCTGGAGCCCTACTTTTGATCTATGGATTATTCTACAGCATATGGCCTTATATACCAGTAATCGTTAGGACTATGATAGTGGCCGGTATAACAATAATACTTGGAACCATATTCACACTCTATGGTTTTAATCTTCACGAATCAGTACTGCGCTTCCTCAGGATGTACGAGATAACATTCTTCATTTCCGCACTATCAGTATTCTTCACAATAGTGTATTTACTATCCACGTACTACATACTGCACCAAAGCATACCTCTTTGGGGTTCATTGAACCTGTTTGACTTCGTGGGCCTAGTAACGGCAGCCATACTTACAGTTAACGCATTCGAGGTTTACGTAAAGCACAGGATTAGGCCATTCGGTAGGGTTGCGGCTGACGTACTTTTAACAACCTTCTTGGTAATCGTAGCTGGTAACATGACTGGTTACATGCTTGGTAAGGTTGGTACATACACGCTACTTTACGACTTATTGATATATACCGCCATAGGGTTAATAACATTATCAGTATTGGGTATCCTGAGGAATAGGTATGGCAAGGGTAAGGTTAAGGGTGGAGGTAAGCCAAGACCTAAAGGCTCTGGCATATAGTGAAATCCTGTCCATAATAGAGTTATCCGGAGGATCCGCTGAGCTCATTGACGAATCGAAGGGCCTATTGATGGATTACAATGGTAACCTTGAATCACTAGGTAGGAAGTTATGCAGGGCTGCATTAACCAGGCATGTATGGGTTGTGGAGGGTGATGGGGAAAGGAAGTTCCTTGACTTGGATAGGTCTAGGTACAGGGTTTTGAAGTTGGGTAGGAGGAATGGTTCCGTTAACATTGACTTGCGTATTGCAAGACTGCTTGTTAATCTATCAAGGGCTGACTATGGCTCGGTATTTCTTGATCCATTCGTAGGGTCCGGCTTAATTGCATATGAAGCTGCAATGATTGGCGCTTACGTAATGGGTATTGATATCAACCTAAGGCCATTGCGCTCAATACAGGGTGAATACATTGATGCCATTAATTCTGATTCCCTCCTAGGCCCCACTAGGGATGGTGCTGTGGATTCCATAGCCACAGATCCTCCTTATAACAGGTTATCCATAAGCGATATTGACTTGGATACGTTTTATAGGAAGCTTGCGGAGGAAGCATACAGGGTTTTAAGAAGCCGTGGCTACATAGCCTTTTCACACCCTACATACGTGGACTCCCTTGACTGGTTCTTAAACGTGGGTTTTGAGTTGGTGGCTAATGGTTTGCAGTACGTGCATGGTAGTTTAACGAGGATAATATACGTATTTAGAAAACCATAGTATACTTTATTGCTTATTGAAATGCTCACAAACCAGGCATATCCTTGGTTGAACAAATGAAGAATACAGTGGATCAAGCTTGCCTATTTAGTTCCTTATCATGAACTGGAGACAAATATTGAATAGCTCGGAGCAACCCTAACGATAAGGAAATAGAGAGCTAAATACACAAGTAGATAGGGAAACGGCCAGGACCTCTAGTGTATACCAAGCAGTCTCCTTATGTTTTCTGCAGCCTTGACCGGATCGGGTGCTTGAGTTATTGCCCTTCCCACAATCACAATATCAATATTAGTGCCCTTAATCCTTTGCGCCATCTTCTCATCTACGCCACCAGCTATTGCAACACCTAAGCCATATTCATCCTTGATCTTAATGGCTTCCTTCACTAAATCCTCCACAGTCAATCCCCTACCCTTCTGAACATCAATTCCCAGGTGAAGCCCGACATAATCAGGCCTTAGTCCCGCGTTAAGTAGCTCCTTAACTCTACTGACGGGATCCTTAACACTGATCATGTCAATTAATGACTTACCATTAAGTTTCCTAGTCTCTGCTATGAAATCACTTATTGTCTCATTAGCAGCCGCACCAAGCACACTCACTATGTTAGCCCCGGCATTAATCGCGAGCCTGGCCTCAAGTGATCCAACGTCCATTGTCTTTAGATCCGCCATAATCTCTGCATTAGGACATGAAACCCTCAAGGCACTAACTATGAAGATCCCTGCCGTCTTTATTAACGGCGTACCAGCCTCTACGATATCCACGGCGCCCGCATCACAGAGCCTACGGGCAAGATCAACGGCTAAGCTGGGCTCTACTAGATCAAGCGCGACCTGCAACTTCAACTTGTGCTCACCAGCTCCTAAATATTATCTTTATTGGAATACCCATTTTGAATTCGACCATTATTGGCACTTCGGCCTTATCGCCAAGCTTAGCCGTAATGATCTCAAGCACATCCTTAACCCTGGTCAGGGCGGCTAACCTATCCGCCATTGCCTTCCTACTTTCATCAAGCGTTTCATACTCATCAATTGGCCTTGGGTCAAAGATTATCTTTAGCCCCGTGAGCTCTATTGTTGTGGATAGTGGTAGTTGCTGTCCCTTCCCGACGATTTCCTCTATCATCTGCAGGAGAGCTATGTACTTATCTGCCTTAACCTTAAGGTCACTCATTAAGCCCTCTATGTCCTTGACCCTCCTCTCGAGATCACTTATTTGACTATTTACATAATTAAGTAACTCCTTAACGCCCTTGAAGGTCATCAACTCAAGGTCAGGTGTAACTGACATACCCTATTGCTCTTTTATGTCGATAAACTTTAAAAAAATATCGCTTATAAAACCTGGAACTGACAAATTACGTTAACCACCAGGGTCTTGACCAGAGAAACTCCTTAACGATGGCCCTCTCACTTTGGTGAAAAACCTCTATATCATTAATTGACTTAACCTTAATGTATTCAGAGCGGGCCAGTGTATTTCCCAGGTGTTTAAGTGATACGGTGGATATTATATGCCTAGTGGCATCAATAACGTCGGGAAACCTCCTATTCCTCACTATGAACCAGCGTGTCCCCCTTATAAATGGACCCACTACATCCTGCCTATTAACGTACTTCCTTATGAAACTATCTGCCGCATCTGAATCAACAGGTGGGCCTTCATGCAGTTCATACCTAGGGAGTTCGAGTTCCTCGAATATCATCATCAGTAGAATTATTGATTTATCGTCACTCCATGCCATTGATCGAACAACCTTAAAACCAAGTTTCCTTAGGTTCCTCACTAATAATGCCATTAATCTAGTAACTTCACCCCATACTATGTCTGGGGAAACACCCTCTGGATATGGGGCCCTAATCACCATGGTTGGTAATACCAACTTTAGCTCCATTTCAACGTATTGAGTTCTTGCGAAGAACTTAATACTTGGGTTTCTAAGGAATTCCCGCGAGGCCGCTATGGCCGTGGCCAACGTATCCCTATTTATTGACGCCGCTGCATTGCGACTTGGGTCAACTGGGTCTATTATAATGACTGGCGACTTGAACTTCTTCACGGCATCCTTCTCATTATAGGTATTAGTCATGTCTATGAAGACGTACCTAGTTGACCAATTACTAATGGCCTTTATTGCATTTAGGAAGGAGCCGTAATGTATTATCAAGAGCTCGCTTACATAGCCGCTGAAGCCCCGTACCTTAATCTCCGCACCATAAATATTCACTGACTTTAGGAACGCCTTCAATAACCTAACATCGATTGTTCTTTGCATGAGTTTGGTTTTTACGAAATCCGTGTGTAATGGTGTTCTGTCGGCTGCTGTGAATGGGCGCTCACCTGGACTAATGCGTATGCATGGCACTACATCAACCTCGAAATCATTAATTATCAATTGAATGTAAGGATGCTGGGCATACTTAATACTCCAACTAAGTCTGTATTCAACAGCCACATCTATTAAGTCATTAATTATATCACCACTCCTAATCTTATCTATGTAGTCCCTAGGCAGAATAATGAATATATCTATATCCCTATCACCGGGTAGCCAGGTATCCTTCGCCACAGAGCCCTGTATCGCCACGGTAAAATCCCTGTAACCACGTTTCAATAAACCATCAGTGACTAACTTAACCACGGTATTTGCAGTATTAATCACTCTATTCCTTTCCTCGAGGCTTGGTGTGACGATGCCCACTGCCTCCTTAATAACCTCCTCAATATCCACGAATTGCTAGCAAAAGGGATACTAAAAATTACTTTCACTAACGACATCATGCAAGAATATAACTAAGTTTATCCCTGATCTTCAGCAGTAGATTCCTTACTTCGCTAAGGAATTCATCATCTATAATGAAGCCCTGCAATTCATTCATAATCTCATCAACGCTCATATTCATGGGGTTCAAACCAAGACCTGCAAGATAAGCAAGTATTTCAAGTGCAGAGTCTTCGCTTAGTCCTTCCTCCTTAACCACATCCATGATCACCTTACCAACAACGTACAGCTTAAGGGTACTGATATCAGTATTAAGTGCGCTGGCGATGTTTTCATAGTTACCCCTACGAAATTCCTCAACGAAGGCGTGGAAGTCACCATACCTGTCCTTAATGATATTATCGAAATACTTGCTCACAGCCTTAACGTACTTTGAGTATACCCTAACTGCATCATCAATTTCATTAATGCCGTCTATGGCACCCCTGTAGGACATTACGGCGCCCTCCGTTGTCAATTCATCAATTAAGCCCTCGTTTATCAACTCAAGGAATTTATCGCCAGCCTCCTCATAAGTCTTCCAGTCACCCTCCTCAATGGCCTTACATAGTAGGTAGAAGGCTGAGCATAGATCGCCCTTTATCTTCACGGCACTCCAGTACTCCTCACTCAAGTCTCCAACGTTGATTGAAGCATTGCGGCATACATCGTAGTACTGCATCGCCCTGGCAATATCACCGTGGGTGAAGTAATAATTGGCTAAAACCTCGGATGAATCCATCATACTGAGGATCTCATTAGCCCTAGCCTCTCTAACGCCTACAGCTTCCCTGAAGTTTACCACAGACGATGCATATAGCTTAGAGGCGTCCTCAACCATGTTCTTCTCAATATCATGCTTACCCTCATCATGGAGCCTCGATGCCTTTACCCTAAGGTCCTCAGCCCTGGTTATCTTTGACATGGCTTCCATAAACCGAGCCCTTCCGACATCACCAATACCCTCATATATTGCAGATGCTGCGCTGAACCTGGTGATGGCATTATCATAGGCAGCTATTGAGTATAGAGCTACCCCAAGTACCTCGTTTATTTTTGCCCCTAATTCACTGTTTATATTGATGTTTATGTTCTCATCAACCGCCATTATGCCAGCCTCCAGCTCCATGCTTATGAACAACTGAATTAATTCAGGAACACCGGCTAAATCCATGGACCTAAGGACCTTGATGACCCCCTCCTTAATACTTGCACTGTCCAGGTCCTTAATAAACGAGAAATCATTAACGGCAATCGTGCAATTACCATCCCTACAAGATACCAAGTCCCCAAAGGCGCTATTACTAACTAGGTCCCTAGGCACGGACCCCCTCAACAATTGCATAATTACTGACGCCACGGAATTCGCAATACACTCATGGTCCCAATGACACAGGTCAGGAATATTAACCATACAACTCCTACCATGAAGCAAACCTAGTTATTTAATTCCTTACCGCTTCTTGCCTACAGTTTTCTGCATGTAGTTCATTACGTCTTCCCTGATTTCCTACCCACCGAGGAGAGGCCACGGGAAACTAGGGTGATTGAGAGACACATGAATTTAGGTTCTATTAAGTTTTGAATATCTGATTGTAAGAATTATTGAAAAACTACGGATGCCTTAAAAGATTCAGCTCAAGGCTGAGATGTCATCTAACCCTAGGAAATGCGTTATTCGCAGTACACGGTACAAGGCAATCCATGATGCGTTAAATTAAAATAATTCATGACTTATTACTTAAGTATATGAAGAGTTATGACGTGGTGATACTAGCTGGTGGATTAGCAACCAGGCTTAGACCCCTTAGTTATTCGCGCCCGAAACCGCTCCTCCCCGTCCTCGATAAGGAAATCATTGACTGGATCATGGAGTCCATAACAAGGATACCACTGAATAGAGTCTTCATATCAATAAGGTACATGGGTGACTTAATTAAGGAGCACATGGAAAACACATGGGCGGAGTTTAAGGATAGGCTCGTATTCGTAACGGAGAGCAAGCCGTTGGGTGACGCAGGTCCAATACCATTGATCGACGAGAAGTACGAACTATCGGACACGTTTCTCGTGGTTTACGGCGACATCTTTAGTGACATAAGTACGGTCGAACTCATAAACTTTCATGAGAAGGCAGGCGGCCTCGCAACAGTAACCCTCACTAAGGTCGATGATGTGTCAAGGTATGGTGTCGCTCAATTAGACGAAAATAATAGAATAATAAATTTCATAGAGAAGCCTAAGCAGTACGTAGGTTCTAACCTAATTAACGCTGGTTTTTACGTATTCACCAAGGAGACCATTAAATTAATGCCAAGAAACCCAGAGGGACAGATTAAACTAGCTACGGATGTAATACCTAGGTTATTAGGGACGGGTAGTGTGTATGGGTATATACACAATGGGCTTTGGTTTGATATAGGGACGCCCGAGGATTATCTAAGGGCGAATTTTAGGGTCCTAGCCAATAGGTGCTCAGGTACTAATAATCATTGTATAAACACCGACCTGCACCCCACGGTGACAATACAACCACCAGTTTATCTGGGGCCGAACGTGGTGGTTGGGAACAATACCGAGCTCGGCCCTAACGTAATAGTGCATAAAAACACCAAAATAGGTAGCACAACTAAGATACTGAATTCGTTGATTTTTAATGGTTCATCACTATGCGATGGATCATACATATCGGGCGCAATTATAGGTAGTAATACGTACATCGGCAAGTGGGTGAGGATTGAGGATGGCTCTGTGATTGGCGATGGAGTTTACGTGAAGGACTATGTATTCATAGCAAAAAACGCAAAGATTGGCCCGTATAGGGAAATAATGGAGTCGATTTATAAGGACAACGAGATCATACTCTAAATTAAAATTTAAATACCCGCACAAAGCATGATCCTGAATGTCCCAGGAAATCAAGCAGATAGTAAGGATTGGCGATACTGACTTGGATGGGTTTAAGCCGGTGGTTTATGCATTAACTAAGATTAGGGGCATTGGCGTAACCACAGCATATGCCATATGCAGATACCTGGGTGTAAATCCGTTAATTAGACTCGGGCAACTTGATGACGAGACAATTAGAAAGCTTGACTGGGCTGTGAGGAATCTATATCAATTTGCACCAGGTTGGTTTGTGAATAGACCCAAGGACCCAGAAACCGGGCGTAATATGCATCTTCTAGGCGCTGACCTGGTATTGGCCGCTAGGAGGGACGTGGATTTAATGAAAAAACTGAGAAGCTGGAAGGGCATTAGGCATAACCTAGGGCTTAAGGTTAGGGGCCAAAGAACCAGGACAACAGGTAGGTTGGGCCTAACGGTGGGTGTATCAAAGGGAAAGACAGCCGGCGGAGCCGGTGGCGCTGGAGGAGGAAAGCAGTAGTTACCTGCCTATTTTTCAAGTAATTATCCGGTTCAATAATACAATATTCAACGTTAGTTACTTATATATTATTTTTCTGTACTCAATTCTATTGCATGTAATGCTGTTCATGCAGAATCAACATTATGCTTTTGTAGACGGTACTTCTACTAGCCACATTTTACACCCGAAGAGAAAGTAATTTAAATCATCAGATAGCGATCATACTCGGTCCAAAATGAGCATCGCAAAATCATTAACTAAACTCGAATTCAGGGAACTAAAGAATAACGAAAGTAAATTAGTAATCGAGCTCTACAACTCATTAAGCAACGAGAGCATTTACCATAGATTTAGGGGCTTCTTCAGGGACTTCGAGAGGTATATAACGTCTATATTTTCTGACCCACGTAATGTCATTTATGGAGCATTCATAAACAATGAATTGGTCGGCGTCTTGGAGGCCGTTTATTTAAGTGATGGCTGTTACGAAATTGCCATTGTTGTTAAGGATAATTACCAGGGTAAGGGCATCGGCACAAGACTCATTGCATTCGCAATGAGTGATCTAAAGAGAAGGGGCGCTAAAACGCTGGTGGCGCACACTACACCCGATAATTACAGGATACTGGCTATATCCAGGAAATTCCATGGTACTGTAAAGTGCATGTACGAGGAGTGCACCACCGTATTTAATTTACAAAGCATAAATGTTGATCAACTCTTAAATTAAGGGAAAGACACCTTAGTGACCTGTGAAGGAATTAGTAATTTTGCTGGCTGAGTCTGCGCTTGAGACAATCCCTAGGGAGTTATTGAATGATCCAGTGATCATTAACGATGCAAGAAAAAGGCGGGAAAACCCCAGGTATTTAATCCTTGATAGGGCCAGGCACCACAGAGCAATGCTTGGTTTACCTAGAGCCGAGAAACGTGGAAGACCGGATATCGTGCACCAAGCACTGTTATTAATCCAGGGCAGTATTCTTGCGTATAATAAATTGGTAAAGACGTATATTCATACTACGAATAACCTAGTGATTTATGTTGATCCGGAAACCCGCGTACCAAGAAACTACAATAACTTCATTGGCTTAATGAGCCAATTGTTTAGGGAGGGTAAGGTCCCACCTATGGGTAAGCCCCTCTTTAGCATCGTGGGTGGCATTAACCATGCATTTAATGCTGAGTTGCCTGATCGAAAGATACTGCTTGATGATGTTAGAGGGAGGGAGATACCTATGTCGGTTTTCATAGATTATGTCCTGAGTTTGAAAAAGCCCCTGGTTATGATTGGTGCCTTTCCCAGAGGTTCATTTGAGGAAAGTACCTATTCCCTGGCAGATGATGTTTTTAGGATCAGTAGGTACGTAATGGACACCGCAACAATCCTGTGTAGATTATTAAGTGCGTTAGAGATGAGGCTAGGACTCCTTGCCTAGCACTCTAAATATTTATTAATTCTTTAGTGGATTATATTTTGCCTATTTATGTGCGGTATTATTGGTATTACGTCATTGCCAAACAACCTCAGGGAACCTATTGGTAAAGTCGTTAGAAGATGCCTCGAGAGACTTGAGTATAGGGGCTACGATTCAGTCGGCATTGCCGTGATTAAGAATAACTACATAGAAGTTAGGAAAGGCAAGGGTAAGATTTCAGAGGTAAATAGTAGGTTGAACTTTGATGGCGTTGATGGCACAACAGCCATGGGGCACACTAGGTGGGCAACCCACGGCAAGCCAAGTGATGATAATTCCCATCCTCATACTGATTGTTCGGGCACGGTAGCCGTGATCCATAACGGCATAATTTCAAACTTCCTGGAGCTTAAGGAAGAGCTCATTAAGAAGGGCCACGTATTTAAGAGCGAGACCGACACTGAAATTGTCGCCCATTTGATTGAGGAATATCTCAAGCTTGGTTATAGACCATTCGATGCCTTTAAGGCGGCTCTATCAAAATTGAGAGGCGCCTATGCATTTGTTGTGGCAATAGCCCAGGAACCCAATAGGCTTTACTTCGCAAGAAATACATCGCCTCTCGTGATTGGCATTGGTAACGGCACTAACTTCGTTGCCAGCGATATACCAGCCTTCCTGGAGTACACAAATACCGTTATAGTGCTTAGGGATGGGGAGTATGGATATATTGAGCCAGGTAAGGTGTATATTGAGAGAAACGGTGTTCCTATAAACATTGAGGAGAGAATTAGGTTAATTAGTTGGACTCCCGAGATGGCTAGCAAGGAGGGCTACCCGCATTTTATGCTGAAGGAGATCCATGAACAACCCCTAGCTATTAATTCAACCCTGGCCGGCATTGAAGAGGGGGCATTCAATAAGGTGGTGAATGCAATCCTGGATTCCAGGAAAATACTCATAATTGGCGCAGGTACTTCATACCACGCTGGGCTTGTTGGTGATTATTTGCTTACCTCAATGCTTGGTTTAGATACTCACACGTTAATATCCTCTGAATATAGGAAGTACCTGAACGCAGTTAATGATGGTGATACGGTAATAGCCATAAGTCAGTCGGGGGAGACCATAGATACATTGGTCGCTGTTAGGGCATTCAAGGAGAGAGGCGCCAAAATAATTGCTATTTCCAATGTAATTGATAGTGCAATACCCAGGGAATCCAATTATGTTTTGTATACCAGGGCAGGCCCTGAAATTGGTGTGGCGGCTACGAAGACCTTCACAACCCAATTAACAGTGTTAACAATACTCGCCCTTAAGATCGGGGTAGCAACAGGCAAGTTAACAACGAATGAGTATAGGAGTGCCATGGATATGATCGGTAAAATACCTGGACTGCTACAGAACGTTATCACTAAGACTGAGGGTAAAGTGAAGGCGCTAAGTGAACACATGAGCAAAAAGCAAAGCGCTTATTATCTGGGTAGGGGCATTGGTGTACCACTGAGCATGGAGGGTGCCCTGAAGTTGAAGGAGATAGCCTATATACATGCTGAGGCTTATCCTGCCGGTGAGAGCAAGCATGGCCCCATTGCATTGGTCGAAGAGAATTACCCCGTTGTCTTTTCTATTCTGGATGATGATAACGCGGATGCCATGCTCGGTAACGTCATGGAGATGAAGGCTAGGGACGCCTACATAATAGGGCTTGTTCCTGATAAGTACGTGGGCAAGTTCAGGGAATTACTGAATGTTACCCTGGAGATGCCTAGTATTGACTATAGGGTGGCTCCAGTAATATACATAGTGCCCATGCAATTGCTTGCCTATTACACAGCAGTGGCTCGGGGGTATGACCCAGATAAACCAAGGAATTTAGCCAAGACAGTGACAGTGGAGTGATTGGTATGGCATATTCCAGGGAGGTCATTGGGGTTGTTCTGGGCGGTGGTAGGGGAACTAACATGGAACCATTAACGCCTTACCTTGAGAAACCACTAATAATGGTATTGGGAAAACCACTCATTTACTATCCCGTAAGAAACCTGGCATGGCTGGGGTTAAGGAACATCTATATAATATCCAGAAACCCATTGAGGATCAGTAATGAATTAGGGCATTACTTCGATAAGGTTTCCCTGGAGAGTATTGGACAGAGGGGTGATGATATTAATAGCGCCCTGAAGATGGTTAATGAAATCACGAGTAAAGGTACCACCATAATATCCTTTGGAGACGTGGTACTGCCGCAAGAAGCCTATGAACTAGCACTAAACAGCCATGTGAACTCGGGGAAGCCAGTAACGGTATTAATGACCCCACTATCTGACTTACAGGGCTATTTCGAGGTTCAGATAAATGATGACGTCCTAATAAACAAGGTCTCAGAACACAGGGCAGGTTATGCATGGACAGGGGTTCTTATCGCCGAAAAGGAGTTTCTGACCTTATTGAGCGAGTTTAATGGCGACATTAACGAGACTCTGAAAAGATTTAAGGGCAACGTCAATACTGCGCTTTGGAGCGGCTGGTTTGTTGACGTTAGTTACCCATGGGATTTACTGAGCACAATAAGGTACCTAGTTAGTGACTTAAGAGAGACCAGGATTAGTAAGGATGCCGATGTTTCACCAAGGGCAATTATAGAGGGCCCCGTAATAATTGATGAGGGCGCCAGGATAGATCATGGTGCAATAATTCGAGGGCCTGTGTATATAGGGAGGAATGCATATATTGGCAATAACTCAATAATCAGGAATAATACGTCACTTGAGGGCGAGGCGGTGATTGGGGCTGATGCCGAAATAACAGAGTCATTGATTGGATATAGGGCTACGGTGGGTAGAGGCTCGTTCATAGGCAGTTCAGTAATTGGTGATGAGAGCACCGTGGAGCCTGGCGTTGTGACACTGAATGTACTGCCAAGTGGCATCGAGGTTTCGCATCTGTCACCCGTCATTGTTAAAGGGAAGCAGTTGGCTAAGTTAGGCGCCATAGTTGGTCCTAAGGCTAGGATAGGGGCCAATACCGTGATATATCCAGGAACCATAATCGAACATAGTAAATACATACAACCACTATCAATATTAAAATGACTAGCCCATGACGCGCATCGAAATATTCACCTCAAGGAGGGACTACACCCTAAGCCTAGGCGAGGGCATTGATGTAAGGCCTCAGTGTAACCTTGCTTCATGGTTATGGAGCGCCTATGAACTACTTGGTATTGAAGTTAGGGATTGCACCGATAATGATCCATTAATTAGGTATTTAAGTATCCATAAGCAGTTACGGGAAGAAAGAGGCGTAGGAACGGCCATGAAATTGAAGAACGAGTTAATGAAAATCAGAAAAGAATTAAGAGATAAATGCCCTGATCAATTATTATGCCTTGCAAATAGGTTGTATGAGTATAATAAAGCTGTTAATACCTTATATGGTTACTATCTGAGGATCCGTGAATTAAACCCAGAGGATTTATCGAAGTTATCCATAGCCTTTAATAGATATAACATGCCCATGCTAAGCCTTAGGGTGTTTGATGGATTATTACACTCATCATCAAATAACGAGCTGAAGCACCTAACATTCCTATCATTATTTGATCCAGTCATGTGGCCTCTCCATGTTACTATGGATGTGAAGATCCTGCAGCACCTTAACTGGGTTCTTATGTACCTCGGTAATCACTATGTGATCCTCATAATGAGCCTGAATCGCGCGTATGTAATCAGTGACTTGAATATTAATATTAATGGCGGCAGGATAGTGCTTAGGGGTAATCGTGCAGTTAGGAAGATCATGAATACCCACATATCTACTCAAATAGAATCTGTGAATAATCATGGAGTTTTGTTCATGGGTAACTGGAGCGATGATGCCGTTTATTTCGACCTTGACCTTAAACCCAGGGAGGGCTCGATAAAGGGCCTTTCGCTGGATGCAAATATTTCCCAGTTAATACCCATAATCGTACCACCACATGATTACTTATCAATTAAATACAGTATATGATACTGTCTCTGAAGAATTGAGCTTATTTTGGTCTGTTTTTGAAATCATGCCACCCTTGGCGCTAGGTAGAATTGTATTGACCCTATCGCAAAATCCATGGTTAACCTCAGGGGCTTATTATTATCAAATTCTATGGTGACGGTCTCACTTATTTGTCTCATGGGTCTAATGAAGTCAAGTAGTAATTCCACGGAATACGTCGCATCGTGGGTGCCCTGTACTGTGAATTCGTAAAATACCTCATCACTGCTTGTGTATGTTGTTTCTATTTCTTTTCCACCCTCACCCTCAGCGATTATTGAGAACGAATCCTCCTTAGCAATGAACTTCACTGAATCGGAGATCTCGCTTGCTGAACTCACCACATCCAGGAATGCGCCCATGTCCATCTTAATTCTAACGGAGTACTCAAGCTTGGGCTCGGGAACCTCCTCCTCGGCTATGTTAATTATTGGAAGCCCAAACCTCCTGTAGAAGCCTCCTTCCCTGCCCTTCTTCGTGTATATTGTTATGAAGAACCTATTCCTGGCAGTATCAACGCCAAGCTCAACCTTCTCCCTAGCCTTAACCCTTTTTAGGATCTTCTTAACTATGTCAAAGCTAATCCCTACCTTTAGTTCCTTGGTCACGTTATACTCCTCAAGCCCCGAACCAGGTATGTCGAGTATTACTAAGGAAACCTTACTTGGGTCTATGGACTTCATCTTAATACCCTCAGTATCAATAACTAGGTTAGACTCCTGGAGCAAATTAGCCAGGGCAGTAAATACATACCTGAATTCCCTACCCTTTGGGAACATTATCCTGTAATACTCCGCCGTTTCAACAACACCACCTGCACCGCCCTCCTCCACCTCGCCGGTTTCCCCACCTATCTCCTCTGTTTCTATTCCCTCGGCCTCCTCGTTCTCCTCAGGCTCCTCTCTCTCGGGTTCTTCATTCTCAACCATAATTAAATAAAGTAACTGCGTTTTTAATTTAAAAGGCTTTTATTGCCTAATACCAGGATAATCCTACTAACCACAAGGCAAAAATATTACTCGCCCAATAAACCATCGCCTATACGCAATGCCTTACCTACTGCTTGGTATAGATGATACTGATTGGGAGGGTGGTGGATGTACAACGTACGTAATGTACTCATTCATAAAGTACCTAGACAAGGAAAACCACGTTGATAGTATAGTTGGGCTACCTCGTCTCACTAGGTTGAATCCTTATGTACCATTCAAGACAAGGGGCAATGCGTCACTCTCAGTGATCATCAGGGTTAGTTCAGAGGATGAAGCCAGGGATCATGTTGAACTCATGGAATCACTGATTGATCAATTAACAAGGAAGGAAGGTAAGACAAGCCCTGGTATTGCCTATATGGTAATAGATCATGCAGCCGATATCAACGGAAAGCTGGTCTGGTTCTACGGTAAAAGCGTTAGAGACGTAGTCACCATAGACCTTGCACACAGGGTGGCCAATAGCGTGGGAGCAAAATTAAGAGGCGGTAGGGGAGTCATCGGGGCATTGGCATCGCTTGGTTTCATGCCAAGGGACGCCACGTACGAGTTCATAGCCTACAGATCTGAAGGTAGCGAGAGACCACCGATTGACGTGAGAGACATTAGACTTTGGAATGACACAACAAAACCCTTTACATTCCTAAACCTAGACGGGGAACAAGTACTCATAGAGCCCCACGGCCCCGACCCAGTGCTCTTTGGCATCAGGGGTGATTCACCTTATCACGTGCTTGCTATGGGTAATTACCTCGCCAGTAAATACGGTGCTATTGGATGGATAATATACATGACTAATCAGGGCACTGATGAACATAGGTCTCGCATAAACGAGGGTATTCCTTACATGAACGTGAACTTTATTAGCACGGTAATCAATGAATCCTTTGATGAGAGAGGCCATGCCCACCTAGTACTCAGTAATAGCCAGGAGATCATTGCATATAGGCACTTGGGAATATCCAGGAACTTATCAGGTTGCATTGGATGCTTGGTCCATGCCTGGGGTGGAGTTAAGCCCAATGATAAGCTTAACCTCTACATTGAGGGCATGAGGACACTTCATGACAGGTATGTAAAGGTTAAAAACCCAAGATGCCCCGTATGTGGCGGCCCCATGGAGTCCATAGGCAGGGCTGGCTTATTAAGATGCAAACGATGTGGCTTTAAAGACAAATTACCCAGGATTATTATGCCTAGGAACAGGTGGTTACTGATTAATCCGAGGATGAGCGAGTATAGGCATTTGATGAAGCCCCAGGAACGCATTGGCCTTGAGGGGCTTGCACTCTATATACCTAGGCCATTTCTATGGGTTTATTGATTACTATAAAGAAAGGTTTTTAACTAATTTAATTACGACAGACAAGAAAGGCCTATGAACGTAGAGGAAGTTATTGAGTCTAGGGTCATAAATTCCCTTAAAATTAACCTAAAGTTAGGTGGTAATTACGAAGTTAAAATGCAGCGATTAAGGAGATTAATTAGACTCCGGAGACTAGTTAATCTTGGGCTTTAAATTCAACCCCATATAGAAAAGTACTAAGTAAGACCGAGAAATTGACTTAATAAAGACCGGCTGAACCCACATCTCTTTACGTGTTTTCTACCTAATCCTCTCTATGGGCAACCGAACAGACCTCCCTAAAGCCTTGCTTATTTTCTCCCTACTTTTATCGTTTTCCTCAATTCTCATATGCACTTCGCAAAGCCTTGCCATAACCCCCTTTCCTAGCAACTCTACGTCTCTTGACCTCCCTCCACGGCATCACAACCTTTATGCGACCTTTATAATTCCTCCCAGTTTCAGGTAAATACATATAATACTTTATCTATCCTTAATGATCTTAATGTCCATCTTCGAAACTTTTAATAACGTAAATACCCAGCGTAAGGGTGATGCCCGATAGAAGGGACTTCCTCAAGCTCCTTGGGGCCCTCGGTCTCGGTGCATTGGGCAGCGCGGTGGTTGATATCCTAACCACCAAGCCCATAATCAAGCCCGCCGAAGCCCCACAACAGGTTGTGCAGCCCTATTACTCGGTGATGGTTCAAACACCCCAGGGCCCCAATGGGCCTAGGCCCATGGTTGTCTCAGCCGATGGTGAAGTCATCGTTGATGAGAATGGCAGAATAGTAAGTGACCTGGGCGTGTACCCAACCGAGGGTGTTAATGAACTAGGCGGCTATACCCAAACCGCCGGGATACAGGAGGCCATAGCATACCTCCTAAACACTGGAGGCGGCGTCGCCTTCATTAGGAGAGGCGATTACTACCCGTGCAAGGTAATACACGTCGGCGTTATTAAGAGGCAAGTCCAAGTTATAATACAGGGCGAGGGGTTAGCCACCAGGATACATCTATATAACAATACTGGGCGCGGCATGGCCTGGGCCTTCACGGTCGGCACGCCTGGTAATTCACCCACGGCCGACCAGGCGCCGCCGCCTATCTTCAGGGATTTAACCTTCGTGAATGATGTTAACGAGGGGCCTCCAGTGGGTCCAATGGTTACTGGAGGCTACTATACGGGAGGTGGGGCAGTTGGTAATGGGGTCATTCTAGAGGATATAACCGTAATAGACCCACCCAGTCTAGCCAATAAGCCTGGAACACCACCCTCGGGCATAGGTTGGATCTGGTTCAACAATTCCTACGGGATTAGGGTGAGGGGATTCACGTACCTTGGAGCTAACCCGAACAGTAGCGGCTCCACTGTGATAGTCAGCGATGGCGTGACCTTCACGGAGATCGACGAGTCCTTCTTCATAAGCACAGCAAGGGGTGGCGTGGCTGTATCTTCAGGCACGGGCACTATCCAAATAACCAATACCCAAATCCTCGGCTTTAACGTCGGCGTCAACTACGGTAATACCGATGGCAGGAGTAAGTTAATGACGACGAACGTCGTGATAGGCACCGATAGGGGTGGCGTGGAGGCCTACGGGGCCCAACTCTTTGTAAACACACCAATTTACGTCGACTACGGGTTCATAGACGCGTTAATATGCTGCAGCAGGCTTGGCGGCGTGATTAAGCTCCTGGATTCAGTAAGCAGGATCAACATTAGTGATTCGGAGGTGCATTCACTGACGATAGAGACCATTACTAAGAATAGCCCCCAAAGTGACCTACTCCTAACCATTGAGGGTAGTAGAATTACGGGCTCCGGGTCAGGCCCATTAATAAACATACCACAGGAATACGCTACCAATTCAACAATTAGGGTCAGGTTGATTAATAATGAGATTAGTAAACAAGCGTCAAGTGGAGAATGGCCGCTGGTTACGGTACCTAATAACGTGGTCTTCGAGATGAGGGGTAACTACGTTAGGATGCTCAACGGGTTTGATGTAATCATTGGGCTTAGCCAGGATTTAACAAGTGGCTTCTACGAATTCTCGGATAATATCATTGAGGCTGAGGCTCAGCCGATATACCTACTCAACGGTGGTGTGGCGATCAATGCGCCATTCATAGTAAGCGGTAATAAGTTCCTGACGCAGACACAGTTGTACAAGACGCCCCCCACGGCACAGGGTGGGTTAATGGTCTCGAATAACCTAAACCTGGTGACCTAAGGTGAATAGGGCAATCTTAATAGCCATAATTGTATTGGTCTCATTAGCCATAGCCTTATTAGCCCTAATACCCCATATCCACCACCCTGCTAGACCAGGAACCTCCACGGCGTTCACGGTAGGTTACACGTCCGCAACCGCGACGCCGATTAAGCATGTTGTGATTATAATCCTTGAAAACCACGCCTTCGACAACATATACGGCCTCTACCCCTTCGGAACACCACCGATATTGAACAACATAACCCTATCCGTAATGAGGCCCCTCGGAATAAACGCCACCGGGGTTAAGCTACGCTACGCCGATTCGGTAATACTGGAGGATCCCTGGGAGGGTTACCTGAATTACCACGTTGACTGGGATTTCGGCGCAATGGACGGCTTCGTCAGGGGCTCTGGGCCCCAGTCAATGGTTTACCTATCCTACGAGCAGGTCCCGCTCCTGTGGGATTACGCTGAAGAGTACGTGTTGACTGATAACTTCTTCTCACCGGACCTAGCCACCACAACGCCTAATAGAATATCCTACCTGGTGGGTTACCCAGTGCCCATGTTTGGTTCAAGTAAGTGCGTGGTTACATTCAATCAAACCATACTATACCAATTAACCGAGTACAACATTTCATGGGCCTACTTCGACTACGGCTATAGGCAAAATCAGCCACTGCCACCATACCCACTATCGCTGATAAAGGGCTCGTCAGCCTACAGGAGCCATTATTTCAACACGTCCCAGTTCCTAATCGATCTAAGGACTGGCAACCTACCCAGCGTCTCATTCCTAATGTTCACCGGCGGTAATGGCTATGACGAACACTCGGCCCTAGACCTACACCCACCATATAACATAACCCAGGGCCTGGTGAACCTAGCCTACTTCATAGACGCCATTGAGGACAGCCCATATTGGAATAGTACGGTGATCTTCATAACCTTCGACGAGGGGGGTCTATGACCAGGTACCGCCACCAATAATTTACAACTATGGGTTAAATCCTGGGTGTGAGGATGGTTACCTAAGTAGGCTGGGTCTAGTGAACTACAATACCCTCGGCGAGAGGGTCCACTGCTGATTATTTCGCCATACGCTAAGGAGGGGTGGATTGATAATTACAGCCTATCAGGCTATACACTGCTTGCGTTCATCGACTATAACTGGCACCTACCATACCTAACACCCATAGTTGCCAACTCCGACCTCAATGGGCTACTCGCCGCCTTCAACTTCAGCCAAAGGCCGAGGCCACCAATAATACTAACCCCACTTAACTGGACATACCCAATACCACTCCAGTACCCAGTGCATTATGGTTACGTGGCATTGGTCAAGGGTAACTACACCGGCTACACACTACTTTACAGGCTAGGCATAATCAACGCCACGGTGTACCACTACGTGATGCAGTTCAACGACACAAACACCTAAACCCTATTAATGCGTAATTCACCATTACCCCATCCCAAGGCTAAGATAGTACATACCTTCACCATAGCCCCAAGACACATGAGACGTGCATCTAAACCCACCCTGAAGGGCAAGGCCCCTCTCCAGCCCAAGCTCTACAATAACCGAGCATTAATAACGTTAATGAGGTTAGGACAGGGAGGGGTTCTGGCAACTAACTGTGCCCAATTAATCCGTTAAGAAGCCAGAAAATGGAACTACTTAGGGGAGGAATCAAAGGCCTAGGCTGGTCCTCTCCCTCATACTCTCGATAAGCCAGATACCCCTCCTCTCAGCCTCCTCGACCGCTCCCGGCATTGCCCTTATGCAGTAAATGACCTTGATTACCCTGCCAGGGAATTTATCCGGGAACAGTCTCAAAGCCTCACTAACCCTCTCATCAATCCTCGCAATCAACCTAGGACCAACTCTCGTCTTAGCCTCGCCGACTATCGTCAATTGCCCATTGGTACCATAAACATCAAACTCAAACCTAGAGTCAAGGACAATCCTATCAGTCCTAATATCAACACCCCTCCCCCTAAGCAAGTGGGTAATGACATCATTGGCCTCCTCCTCGATAGAGGCCGTTAGGTTATCCAAAGTCCTCCTAATGGCACCAACATCCCTCCTAAGCAACCTAACCTCCCTCCAAAGCTTATTATTCTCCTGCCATAGTTTCTCGATATTCTCATTAATCCTCCTATTCTCCTCCCATAACTTATTCACATCGATCCTAAGGGCTTCCTGGTTTTCCCTTAGTTTTTCCTGTCCTTCCCTAAGCGACCTCACCTCTTCCCATAACTTCTCCTGCCCCTCACGTAGGGCCTTAACCTCCTGCCATAGTCTGTTGTTTTCTTGCCATAGTTTTTCTATGTTTTCATTGATTTTCTTGTTCTCCTCCCATAGTTTGTTTACGTCGGCTCTGAGGGCGTTTTGACCCTCCTGCAATGCCTTAATGGCCTCCCACATTTTCCTATTCTCCTCCCATAGTTTATTTTGACCATCCCAAAGCCTCTCCTGACCCTCCACAAGCCTCTGAACAGTCCTAGTCAAATCATTAACGGCACTCACCAACTGCCTTAGTGATGATTGAATGTCAACAATACCAAGTAGACCCATCACGGCCAGCCTAAACTCCTCATCCTCCCTCAACAAACGCAAAAACTCATCACGAAAAGACATCCATTAATAACTTCACAACCAAAAATAAAAACTCATCGCTTTGCGTTAACGTCAATAAACAACAGACACCTTGCTCTATAATCACCATGGTTTCTAAAGCCATAATTTTACCATTTAGTGAGAAAAAGGTGATCATAGGCATCAAACAGTATTGGATTTGTTGCTAAGTTCTTATTGAACCTGCTTTTGATTGTTGGTGTTGTGATCATGACACTAAATTTGGTGTATTGGACACATAGTTAATGATCAATGCATTGGTATGAGCAACGAAAGCGAGCATCCTCGGTGCTAGGTGCTCCCTGGCCTTTCAATGTATGTTGTTGCCGTGATTATTAGATTGATCAATAGCAATACGAGAATATGAGAGCCCTAATTTATAATGACCAAAACATGGGAATGGTTATAGGCATTGTCTAATTAATTCTCGAGAAATGCCAAGTTAGATTGGTTAATTGCCAAAAATACCGAGAATATGTCACATAGGTAGAGGCTATCTAACTGGTGGTAGGTGTTTAATTAAAATTAGTAAGTTGTCCAGGAAGGTCGGCAACTCATCTTCATTAATCCACAGTAGCACTGGTAGGTTGAGTCCCTCATTGTACTTGTGCCTGATACCAATGGGGTATTCAACCATTTTCATTGCTGGTATATCATTCTCTGAATCACCCATGTATATTATTGGTCCCGTTATTTCCATGAGTTCCCTAAGCTTCGCCACTGCGTAGCCCTTATCAATGGGAATACCCGGATATATGTCCATGAATGGGTGCCCCCTGTACCTAATAACCCTGAATCCCCATTTACTCGCCATATTAATGACGCTATTTAGTACATCGGAGTTTACCGAACCTTTGTTTCTCCAATCGATTCCTAATCCGCCAATAAAACCACTAACGCGTTTTATCTCTAGATACGCCTCCCTAAGTTCGCTGTTTTTTATGAGATCCATTAACAACCTGAATTTATCCTGCCATTCAGGTAACTCCTCGTGAATATAATGCGTATTGCCAGTCCTTATCTCAAGGCCATTTGTGCACGACCAGGCACTGGCGAAGTCAGTCCTTGGAATCAAGAAGTCACAGTCCTTGGTACTTATTACGGCTACTGGAATGCGCCTACTTATTTCCTTTAATTTCCCATAAATTGACTCGGGGGGTTTGCTCAAGTGCCTCGCCACGTCTATTGGCGCTATTGTACCATCATAGTCAGTGAATAATGCTGAGACGTCCTTAAATAAATCGATTTTACCATTATTGAACATTTCGGATTCGCATAAATTAATAACCTTAATAAGATTTATTTTTCCTACTCGATTTAAGTTCGCTGAATGTACCTTAGCAAGCATGAAGAGGCTGTACTTAGCGGCGATTATGGAGACGCCGCTGCAAGGGCAATGCAGGTCATTGTTAGGGTTGGCGACGTACTGAGGGCTGATAGGCTCCTCGAGATAGAGACAGCGCATGTGGCCGGCGTGTCCTATTTAACAATAGGTGATCCGGGACTTGAGTACCTAGAGGATTTGGCGGAATCTGGGGCTAGGTTTCGTACATTCACGACGGTGAATCCCGTGGGCATGGATATACTCAATAATTGGGGAATTGATAAGGAGTTCATAGATAGGCAATGGAGGATAATTAATGCACTAAGGAAATTGGGCGCCAGCCTATGGCTCACGTGCACCCCATACGAGAATCTACGCATTAGGCCGAGGACGTACCATGCATGGGCCGAGTCCAATGCAGTGGCCTACATAAATGCTGTACATGATGCCTGGACAGAGAAGTTGCCGGGCCCCTTCGTAGTCTTATCCGCATTGGTTAATAGAGTACCTAGGTACGGACTTTACACCCTAAGTGGTAGAACGCCGACACATATGGTTAGGCTGGAAGGTGACCCATTGATCAGTGACCCATTGATCGCGGGGTTACTTGGCAGGAAAGTCGCTGAATTAGTTGGGGATGGGAAACCATACCTAATAGCCAGGTTTAGTGGTAATGCCGTGATCAAGCAATTACTCGCCAGTTACGCTACATACTCACCCCATGCCTTTATGGTACTTCATGGAATAACACCGAATAGTGATAAGTACATGTCTATGATGGACAAGCCTGAGACAATAGATGTAAGTATTAAGGAGATGAGGAGGGACAACGTAGAGGGGGGTAATTATGATGTTGATGCTGTGTTTCTCGGTTGCCCTCATTACGGTATTGAGGAAGTAAACGCAGTTATAAATTACGTAAGAAGCAAGGGAGGCAGGAGGGCAAGTAAGCCGGTGTATATAGCCACGACGCCTTTCGTACTTAGCCAATTAAGTAGTGAAACGATAAATATGCTTAAGGAGCATAATGTATACTTGGTGTTAAGTACGTGCCCTGTCGTATCACCATTCCTTAGAAGTGTTGGTGTTAGTACCGTGGCCACGGAGTCCGTGAAGCAAATGTACTACTTACCTAAGATGGTTGGCATTAAGTACGTGAGTTGCAATGGCGTTGAGTGCCTAGATATTGCATTTAATGATTAGGGTGAATTCCCATGAAGTACGTATCTTTTGATATAGATGGCGTGCTTGTAAATTCTGAGGATAGACTAAGTATGTGCATTAAACCTAGTAATGAGGTTGATTGGGATTGCTTCCTGGACTGTAGAAAGTTATTCATGGATAAACCAAAGCAAAGAATAATAGAGTTCCTTAGGTTATTAAGGAACAGGGGCTTCGGCATAGTAATTGTCACAGGAAGGAGGGAATACATGAGAGAATGCACCATGAATCAACTGAGGGGTTTTGGCGTAATTGGATTTGATGGATTATTCATGAGACCTGATGACAATATAGAGCCGGATTCCATGTATAAGTCATGGATGATCCGAAATCTATTGAGGAGGTATGACATACTCGTGCACTTTGATGATAATGCAAGCACTGTAGCGACCCTGGTAAGTAATGGCATTGATGCCGTGGTGCTCTCATGAGGGATCAATAATGACCAGGATAGGGGTCCTAAACGTAAGGGGTGCAATGCCGCATTATGAACAATTACCATTCAATGTTTACGTAGACAAGCCAGGGATCATCAGGAAGCTTGATGCATTGATATTGCCTCCAGGTACCCTAGTGGAGTCCCAGGTACTGACACGCTATGATTGGATTAAGAGGGAGGTTTGGGATTTCGCTGAAAATGGCGGTGTGATTATTGGCGTTTGTTCAGGTGCTCAATTACTATCAAGGGCCGTAAACCTAAACGTTAAGGGACTACCTGGGTACGCTGAAGGACTTGGTATTCTGGATATTACCTTTGAGCCATTGATTGTTACGGGACCCGTAAAGGTCAGGATAACTAATGAGACATGGATAACAAGGGATCTCCTAAATACCGAGTTACATGGCTGGCAAGCCCATACATATGGCAAGGCAAACGTGGAAACAAGCAATACCTGGGTAGTGGGGGTATCCCTGGTATCGAGGTATAACTATAGAAATGCGAAGATCGAGATTCCCACATTAATGGTCTCACGGAGATATAGGGTATTCGGTACCATGGTGCATGGTTTGCTGGGTTCGGGATCACCGCTTACAAGGAATTTATTTCACGAGATCGGGATCACCGATAAAGGAGAAATCAAGAACTACTACAGAGTTATTAATACCAATGGCTGGAAAAGGAAGAGAGATGCGCATGTTAATCCTAGGATCATTACCATCACATCAACGATGACTGGCGAGGGGAAGACACTAATAACGAGCGCATTGGCATACTGTCTATCAAGGACTGGTCATTACGTAGGTGTTGCGAAACTCGGTGGTGATATTAGGGACCTACATCCGGGGCTCTATATTCTTGGTAAACCGTTTAAGCCCTGGATGAGCATAAGAATGAGGTGGGGGAGCAGGGCATTGGGTTGGTTTGATTGGCAAAGAACGCTAGGGAAAGCTGTGGAAATCGGGCTGGACACCCTGTTGGTTGAGGGTGTAATGGGCCTATTAACAGGATCCTCCAGAAGACCTAAGCGTGGCTTCTCATCAACCCTGGACTTCATAAGACAGGTTAATACAGACGTGGTATTGATCGCCTCTGCTCACTATGATGGAGTGGAGGGCGCATTACTTAGATTAAGAACCAATATTGATTTATTGAATAAAATCAGTAAAGGACCTGGGGTTGTGGTGCTCAATAATGCGTATCATGGAATCCATGAAGATAGGGCATTGAGACAGTTTAAAACGGCTATTAATAAACTAGGTATTTCATTGTTTGTGGTTGATTCATTGATGATTTCATCAAAACCGGAGGAACTAATAGACCTGGAGGACTATAGGGATTCCGCAATTAAGGTATCGGGTAATCTATGTGATGCCTTTATCAATGTATTGAGTAAATAATTACCATTATTGATAGATAATCGTTTATCCAATGCATTATAATGTCTGGTATAACGTTACTCGTCAATGCGAATATGAAGCCGGAAATCAATCCATAAATAAATATGTAACTTAGGATGTAGGCTACTGTTAATAGGTCATTGACGCCATACATGGCTAAGTAAATGGGTAGGTGCGCTGCCGTGAAGTAAATGGCGCTTATGAGTATCGCTGGTATTGAATGCATGATACTTATGGGTTTTGTGGAATTACGTCTTGGTAATAGTTTATTTAAGATAAAACCCCTGAATACTAACTCCTCACTTATTGCTATTGGATATAATGTGTATATGAGTAGTAGCACATTCGTTAATGATACTTGGGGCAGTATTGCCGTAAGCGGTATTAAACCACTTACTAAAAACCATAGTACAGCGAGCACCAGGACTATTGGTATCGTTAATTTACCGAATAGTGGTCTCCAGGAGAGACCAAGCTCATTAACTATTCTATGGACTTCCTTTCTATATGCAATGAGCAGCGCTACGATGAGTAGGTATAGATATGGAGCTAAGTCTCCAAGTAGGTATGTCGATGCGAGACTAACGGGGCTTCCTAGGGTGCTATTTAGTGTTTGGATTATTGATGAGGAAATATCGTAGTGAGCATTTGTCATTATGTAAGGTTCATACGTAATGAATACCGGGATAAATATTGCGATAAACAGTATTGTGGGCCAAATGATATTGCCTATGTAATTACCCATCAAGTTATGAAGCAACACCATGGGTTTAATAATTCTACTCACATTATAGTATTGAAGCCAGGAAAAGCACTGCTTAATAAGTTAGTTATTATATCTCTTTATTGAGTAATGAAGAAGAGAGAATACAGGGATGAGGAGGAAGAGGAAGAGGAGGAGTTCGAGGAGGGGATCGAAGAGAATGAGGAAAAGACCGAGGAGGTTTCCATAAAAGCTGAGACGCCGCAGAATACTCCGCCATCCATAGTGCTCACGGTAACGTATGATGGGAAGGCAGGTAAAGCTCTCGTTAAATTATACGACCCAGTGAATGATAGGATATACTTCTGGTACGATAACACGGGGCATAAACCATACTTACTCACCAACATTAGGCCTGAGGAGGTAGTCTCGAAATTATCAAAGGTCATTCTTCATCCAGGGTTCAGCCATATTGAGGTTGTGGAGAAGTATGACCCACTAAACGATAGGAAGGAAATATTCACTAAAATAGATGCCAAGGACCCATTAAGTATTGGCGGCAGGGCGGACTCAATAAGGGAGTTACTTCCAAAGACTTGGGAATCAAGGATCAGGTATCACCTATGTTATATTTATGATAATGATGTCGTGCCCGGAATGTTCTATAGGATCGAAGATGGAAGGCTAGTCCAAGTGCCCGTGGAGGTACCCAGTGAAATCGAGAGATTCATAAAGAGGCTGTATTCTAATGATAAGGAGTACCTAGAGGAAGCCGAAAAATGGATACCCCTATTTCAAGCACCCGTGCCGAACATAAAAAGGCTGTCGCTCGATATCGAGGTATTTACACCGCAGGAAAACAGGATACCGAACCCAAGGGAGGCTAATTACGAGATCATAGCAATAGGTCTCGCCGGTAGCGATGGTCTAAGGAAGGTACTCGTACTCAAAAGACCTGGTATGGAGTTACGGCCTGAGGATCTCGATGACCTGCTTTATGATGATATTGAAGTGGAGTTCTTTGACAGTGAGTATGATATGCTGAGGGAGTTTTTCTCGATCATGCTTCAATACCCAATTTTGATAACATTCAATGGAGACAATTTCGACCTTCCATACATTTACCATAGAGCATTGAAGCTCGGCTTCAGGAAGGAGGAGATACCCATAACTGTAGGGAGAAACGAGGCTTCCATAGCCCTTGGAATACATCTTGACCTATATAAGTTCTTCAATATAAGGGCAATCGAGGTGTATGCCTTCGGTGGTAAGTATAGGGGTATGGATAGGACGCTTGATACCATAGCCCACGCGATCATCGGCATGTCGAAACTAAGCAGGGACAAGACCGTTTCGCAAATGAGCTATGTTGAATTAATAAATTACAACTTTAGAGATGCCTTCCTAGGGCTCTACTTAACTACGTATGATGATAACCTAGTACTGAGATTGATATTATTAATGTCAAGGATCTCCAAAACACCACCAGATGACTTAGTTAGGAACCAGATATCAGCATGGATCAAGAACATGCTGTATTACGAACATAGGAAGAGGGGTTGGTTAATACCTGAGAAGGAGGACATAATTAAGGCTAAGGGTGATATAGCTACCAGGGCAATTATTAAGGGTAAGAAGTACGCGGGTGCCATAGTCCTTGATCCAATGCCTGGCATATTCCCGAGGGTTTATGTTCTGGACTTCGCGAGTATGTATCCATCTGTGATAAAGCGGTGGAACATCTCGTACGAAACGGTCAAATGCCCAAATGAGAGGGAGCAATCCAATAAACCGATTCCAGAGTTACCTCATTGGGTCTGCAACGATAGGAGGGGATTAACGGCATTAATTGTTGGCTTACTCAGGGATTTAAGGGCCTATGTATATAAGAAATTAGCTAAGTCCGCACCCAGTGGTGTACTAAAGAGCTACTATAATGTTGTACAGAGCGCTCTGAAGGTTTTCATAAATGCATCATACGGTGTACTCGGCGCAGACATATTCCAGCTATACTGTCCACCAGCGGCGGAGCTGACTACGGCCCTCGCCAGGTACGTACTTTCTAGAACAGTGCTTAGGGCATTGGAACTTGGGTTGGTGCCCATTTACGGCGATACCGATAGTCTCTTCATATGGAACCCCGATGAGAATAAACTTAAGGAGTTAATTGATTGGGTTGATAAGGAGTTTGGCATTGAGATAGAACTTGATAAGGTCTATAGGTTAGTTGCCATGAGTGGTAGGAAGAAGAACTACGTCGGCATACTGGAGGATGGTGAGTTGGACATCAAGGGATTAGTGGGTAAGAAGAGGAACACGCCTGACTTTGCCAAGGAAGCGTTTAATGAGGTACTAGGTCTCCTTTCTGATATTCAGGGTCTTGAGGACGTTGATAAGGTCGTTGAGGAAGTTAGGAATAAGGTTAGGGATTATTACAGAAGACTCCAGAGGAGGGAGATACCGCTTAATAAGTTGGCTATAAGGACGGCGCTAACGAAACCCCTTGAGTCATATACTAAGAATACTCCACAACACGTAAAGGCTGCATTGCAGTTGAAGAACCATGGTTATAATGCAAGACCTGGCGATATAATAATATACATAAAAACCACGGGGAAGGACGGCGTTAAACCAATACAATTGGCCAGGATCGACGAGGTTGATCCAAATAAATACATTGAGTACCTAAGGACTTCATTAGAGCAGGTGCTTGATGCCTTCGGGATAGAGTTCGAGAGCATAATGGGTTCTTCAATAATAGATAACTATTCATAGGATGTTATTTAACCAGGTCATTCCTCCAGGAATTCCTCACCTTCGCCTTCGCCCTCGCCCTCAGGTGTTAATGATGCTAATATGTTATTTACCACTTGATTAATTGCTTCATCATTTATGTAGGGCATTATAACGACGAATCTGTCGGTCTCCATGTCCTCACCCATCCACCTATTGCTATATATTATTTCATAGGTTGGTATCTCAACCTCAGCCTTATTACCAACCCTCTTAACACCGAATTTTTCAACCCTCTTATAAAGCTCCTTATTTAGAGGAAGGTCCAGGCTAATTGTCTGCGGGACCTTGAGCACTATGAAATCCGACTCGTCAGGGTTCCACTTATCCAATAGCCTCTTTACATAGTCTTTCACGGTTTCCGTTAGGTTTGATTTCACGATTTCCTTATTTGCAATGCTTTCGTTCTCCACGTAAATAATCGCATTCTCGCTCTCCTCAGACATAGCTCACAGGTACTGTACTGGTAATGTGATTAATAAAAATTGCGGAATGCCGAAAGCACAGTGCATACATAAGGGCTACTTACCTAAGGTCCTTGCCACAATTACTATCCTCTCTATTGCCGTGATGTTAGTCAATACGGCAAGTAGCAAAAGGCCGTAGAAAATCACCGCGTATATGTTGGTTATGATGAAAAGAAGCAGAATGAGAAGAATAAGGATCAGTCTTTCCTCCCTCTCGATAAGACCAACGCCCATCATCTTAACACCCAGGGCCTCGGCCCTAGCCCTGGCATAACTCGTCATTAATGAACCTAGAATAGCAAGCAGTAGAAAGATAGTACCCAGGACAGTTCCATCATTCACTAGCCAAAGATCAACAAGCGCTATAAAATCAACATACCTATCCAGTGTGGAATCCAGAAAGGCGCCAAGTCTAGATGCCCTGCCCCAGTACCTCGCGACTAAGCCATCGAGCATATCAAACGCGCTGGCCAGTATTAGTAATGCGAGTACAAGTACATAGGCCCAGTGTAAATGAAGCCATACAAAGTAAGGTGTTATTAATGCCATGATTAATGACATAACCGTTAATGCATTGGGATTCCTAGGTAAAACCTTCACGAGGCCTTTCTCGAGTGCGTTCCTACCAATCCTTTCTATCCTATCCTTAAGCTTACCGAGAACCACAACTCACACCGCAATTAAAAACCTCTTTAAGAATTAGGGATATGAAGTCCCTAGCCCTTAGCCAGAGTTCCACGGTCTCTGGCCTCAGCTTATACATCTTAGATCCATCGCTCATAAAGGTCTCCACTAAGCCATCCCTCTCCATCTTGTAAAGTACCACATAAACACCAACGTTTGTTATATCAATATTAAAGCGCTCCTTAATCTCCTTGGCTATCTCATAACCATACATCGGTCTCTCCATCAGTAGCTTAACTACATAAATCCACAAATTCTCCTTGGTGAGCTTAGTCATAAGTCTACCAAGCGCCCTCTGACTCATTATGCCCTTACCTAAAATACCCAGAGAGCAACTATTTTAAATTGCTATGTTCTGTAGCCGAAATTGAATACGGCAATCCCATATTACATAGGCTAATAGAGAAAGATTTAATAACCCATCATTTACATAGTTTCGATGTCACTAAGGGGAACTACATTCCTAGAAAGTGTCTTACAAACTCTAAAGAGAGCTATAGAGCTGGGTGGATACCCACAGGAGGCATATGAAATGCTAAGTAGACCTCAGAGGATAATAACCGTAAATATACCAGTCAGGATGGATGGTGGAAAAATCCAGGTATTCACGGGCTACAGGGTACAGCACAATAACGCCCTGGGTCCATACAAGGGTGGAATAAGGTTCCACCCAGAAGTTACACTCGAGGAGGACATAGCACTGGCCACTGTGATGACCTTCAAGAACTCACTAAATGGGTTACCATACGGTGGCGGTAAGGGCGCCATTGCCGTTGACTACAAGAAGCTAAGTAAGAGGGAGCTCGAGGAATTAAGCAGGGGCTACGCAAGGGCCCTGGCGCCCTTCATAGGCCCTGAGGTAGATATACCAGCGCCTGATGTTGGTACAGATCCGCAAATAATGGCCTGGATGGTTGATGAGTACAGCAAGATAACAGGCCACAACGTACCTGGAGTATTCACAGCCAAGCCAGTGGTGCTATGGGGCAACCCAGTTAGGGAGTACTCAACGGGCTTTGGCGTGGCGGTCTGGGCCAGGGAAGCAGCCAAAAAGCTGTGGGGTGGCATTGAGGGCAAGACAGTGGCAATCCAGGGATTCGGCAATGTGGGCTACTGGGGAGCATACTGGTTGGAGAAGATGGGTGCTAAGGTTGTTGCGGTAACGGATAGTAGAGGCGGCGTGTACAACCCAAGCGGTCTTAAGCTGGTTGAGGTCAAGGCTGTAAAGGACAAAACAGGTACGGTAATGAACTATGAGTCATCAGGAACCAGGAAGGTGACAAATGACGAAGTCCTTGAATTACCAGTTGATATACTAGTACCGGCTGCCCTGGAGAACGTAATACACAAGGGCAATGCCAATAATATAAAGGCAAAACTAATAGTTGAGGGCGCAAACGGGCCAACAACAGCCGATGCTGAGAAGGTACTGCACACAAGGGGTGTTTGGATACTCCCTGACCTAGCGGCTAACGCCGGCGGTGTCGTAATGTCATACCTAGAATGGGTTGAGGACTTGCAGTGGTATTTCTGGGACGAAGAAGAGACGAGGAACAGGCTGGAGAGGATATTGCTGGACACATTTAACAGGGTAATGAACAGGTGGAACAAGTTGGGTACAAGTCAGGTAACGATAAGGGAAGCTGCGTACGTAGAGGCCGTGGACAGGATATATAACGCAATGAAGGTTAGGGGCTGGATCTAATAAATGAACTTGAATTAAAATAAATACAAAAATATAATTTTTCATATTTTTGTATAATTACCCCCAATTAAATTAAATCAGTTATTTTAAATAAACATACCACCCTTGACTTTAAATTCACATAATTCTAAATATTGTGATGAGAATCGAGAATAACATAGTGATAGATAAGGTGAGCAAGGATCTAATTATTCTAAGATACAACGATACAACAACGAGGTATTTTGAGGCATTGTGGGAAATACCCGAGGGAGTCACATACAATGCGTATTTATTGACCGATGATGATACTACGGTACTTTTCGATACCTGGAAAAAGAACTTAGAGAATGAATTTCTTAATGCCCTAAATTCCATAATTGACATCAGTGACCTGGACTACGTAGTCATTCACCACATGGAATCAGACCACAGCGGCTCAATAAGGGCTTTGTATGAGAAAAATCCAAGAATTACCTTCATTGGACATCCAATGACTAATAAATTAATAAGGAGCCTCTATGGAATTAACCCTAAATTTAAGGCCATTAGGGACGGGGAGACCTTAAGTACGAAGAATTACCAATTAATGTTTATTCATGTACCGTGGCTCCACTGGCCTGAGACCATGTTCACATATATACCACAAATAAGGGCCTTATTAACCTGTGATGTCTTTGGCGCCTACACGATACCTAAGTCGGTGTTCATCGAGAAACTAGATGATGAATACATATCATCAATGAGAAAGTATTTTGCTAATATCATTGGTTTCTACAGAAATAATGTGACCAAGAACCTCGATAAGGTATTAACCATGACCAGGGATAATATTGACATGATTGCACCTGCGCATGGAGCCGTGATTAAGGGCAATATTGTAAAAAGATCCATTGGCCTTTATAGGGAGTTTGCGCTTAAAACGCCAATTAATAGAAAAATAGTGATTGCATACTCCTCAATGTATGGTTTCATTGATAATATAATGAGCCATGTGACTCATGTGCTTAACGACTGGGGCTTTAACACCAGTGTCTATAGGTTTACGGATAAGGAGAGAGCAAGCATTGGTGATTTAATTGGAGACGTTAATAACGTACTTGGTATAATTCTTGGCGTGTCCACATACGACACTGAGCCATTCCCACTAATGGACTTTGTAATTAACCTACTAATAAAGAAACTAAGGGGTGGAAAGCCAATATTATTAATAACGGACTACGGCTGGGGCGACGTCATACCCAGGCACATAAGGGCAAGACTGGAGAAGGCAGGCTTTACCGTGATAGACACAATCAGCGTAAATGGAACACCAACAAAGGAAGACCTAAACAAAATAGACACAGCCATACAAAACTTCAAACAAATAATTACTCAATAAAGAGCAATACACTTAATAATAAAACACTGCCATGGCCTTTTATGCTCATGCGTTGTATAAACTTAAATATAATGTAAATGCCATAGAAACAACGACGAAAAACAAGACGAAAAAACTTAAATCCCTAAAACCAAACAACCCAGCGCCGCCGTAGCTCAGCTCGGTCAGAGCGGCGGGCTGTTAACCCGTAGGCCCCGGGTTCAAATCCCGGCGGCGGCGCCAGCTTCCCATTCAACCCAGCAATCCACGTGGTCGAATCATTCCCGTGCTCCGTATCAGTCGTTCTCGGAAGACTTAGATACGTGCTTGCCAAGTAATTGCTGATAAAACAATGGTTGATTGTTAGCTCATTGACATTGAGCAGATTGGGAATGAGAAGGGGCGTGAGTTAATCCTTGTATTTAATTTGATCAAGACCGCAGCATTAATAACAATAGGCACTGGTTAACCTTAACGTGGCTAATGTGTGGGATTGGTGATTCCGTCAATTCCTGGCATACCTCAATGCCATTGCGGCAGACCCACTTGGTGATCATAAGCAACCACCCAAGGGCATTAAGGGAGATCAAGGTAATGAACGATAGAGACAAACCACCAGAAAAACAAGCATAAGGACGAAACAGACAAACGAGAATCAACCCTAAACAAAACAATTCACTATAAATCACAGGGTAAAGAAGAAAAATATCTTGATATTATTTAAATATTTAATTTATTATTTTTACGATCTAAAGGCCTCTCCTTATCGAATAGGTAATTCCAAATGTTGTATCCCTGGGCCATAGGTAGCCGTATGTACCCAGGTTGAACTTTATTATTGATGTACCCCAGTGAGACAGGCATTGAACCAATTAACGCCCACATGACTAAAGCAGGACCACAATACTTTGAGATGCCAACTCATCATTATTGTTTATGCCTTGTCGTAGTGTTGCCTTGGTATTTTACGTGGGTTAAGTATTAGGAAGCCCTCCCTGATCCTTGGCGTTGGTGTTATTAGGAGTTTTCCGTTTATCAGCGTTAATTCCCTACACCTACGTTGAGGACTGTCCGGGTTTATCTTCACCACACGGGCCCTAATGAACTCAGAAAGGGTAACAACCAACTCACTTTATGTCAATTCTTACATAATTATGCTGAAAGTAGCACTTTTATCTTTCTGTTAAGTGCCATTTACCACTTGTGTGGTTCTGCCTCGCCTGTGGTTATTGTTTTTAGTCTTTCTATTCCGTTTATCCTCCTTATTATTTCGGCTACGGATTTTGGTACGAGTTTTTCCCACTCGGGATTGTCTTTAAGCATTAATTCCCTAATCCTCGTGGAGTTGTATTTCTCCCTATCGTAAAGTGGTTGTTGCCTCACCTCAATGCCTGCCTCCCTGAGTAGCATGGCTACGAATGGGTTACCCGTGTAGGCCACTTGGAATGGTGGTACGTATGACCTCAGGTGCCCGAACCATGCAGCGTTATTCTCAATATTGGGTATTGGCACTATGATGATTCTTGATAGGTCAATACTACCCTCCTTTAATGCTTCCCGGAGCATCCATATCCTCTCGCCCACTGTGAATGGATCCTTAATTATGTAATTGAATTGTGCTGAACCGATCACTATTACTAACTCATCAACCTCCCTTAGTATGTCCCTTACGGCCCAAACATGCCCCCAGTGCGGTGGTTGAAACCTGCCTGTGAAAAGGCCCCTAATTATTGGCTTGTTCATCGGTGAGTTAGTATAGTGATGCTGGGCTTTTAAATATGAACGGTTGACCGCACTTGCACAGTTAATTATTAAGAATTCGTTAGTTGACTTATGTATTAAATATAATTAAACTATATACTAAGATAGTATTTAAATAAGTGCCCGTATAACCAACGGTGTATGAGCGAGGAGATTAAGGAAGTTAAGATTGAGACCAGTGGTAAGGTCATTCAAAGTCCTTGTGGACCCATAATTCATGGGCTTGAGGACGTTCTCGTTAAGACAACCACAATAAGCGATATTGATGGCAAAAACGGTATTTTATGGTACAGGGGCTACAGAATCGATGACTTGGCGAAGTACTCCACATTCGAGGAGGTAGCCTACCTAATACTCTATGGCAAGTTGCCGAATAGGAAGGAACTCGAGGACCTTAAGGCATTACTGGCATCATATAGGGACCTACCAAATGATGTTTATACGGTAATGACCACATTAGGTAAGGCCAAGGCCCACCCGATGCTCGCACTCGAGGCTGGTGTGGCTGCCCTAGGGGCATTTGATGAAAACCCAAGCGACTATAGTAAGGAGGCAAACCTCAAGAGGGCTGTTAAGTTAACATCCGCATTACCAATAATGATAGCTGCGCATTACAGGGCCAGTAGGGGTCTTGATATTGTTAAGCCCAGGAAGGATCTTAGTCATGCAGCTAACTTCCTTTACATGATGTTTGGCAAGGAACCTGACGAAACATCAACTAAGGCAATAGACCTGTACCTAGTGCTCCACATAGACCATGAGGTGCCTGCCTCGACCTTTGCGACGCTGGTTGCAATATCAACATGGACTGACCTATACTCAGCAATTGCAGCCGGTATAGCCACACTGAAGGGCCCACTGCACGGCGGCGCCAATGAGGCAGCAATGAAGCAGTACCTGGAGATTGGAAAGCCCGAGAATGCTAGGTCATATACGGAGAAACTGCTTGGTGAGGGTAAGAGGTTGATGGGTGTTGGCCATAGGGTGTATAAGGCCTATGACCCAAGGGCCAGGATATATAAGGAGCTCGTTAGGCAATTAAGTGAGGCTAAGGGTAACATGACTTGGTATAGGATTGCCGAGGAGGTAGAGAAGGTGGTTCTCGAGAAACTCGCTTCTAAGAAGCTTTATCCGAACATTGACTTCTGGAGCGGCATAGCCATGTACCTGCTCGGGATACCCTATGAGTACTACACGCCAATATTCGCAATGTCAAGGGTCGTCGGTTGGTCTGCACACGCTATTGAATACCTAGACCAACATAGGCTGTTTAGGCCAAGGGCTTGCTATACAGGTCCTCATGACGTGCCTTATGTACCCATCGATAAGAGACAGTGACTCGCATAATCTCTAAAGGTATTAAAATACCATTTAATTTTCTTGATTTTAATGGCCAATGATAATGAGTTAATGAGGGAGTTAAGGAACTTGAGTGGTGATTTACGGGGCTTGGCTGCCAAGGCCGTAATTAACTACCTATTGGTTGAACTTAGTGAGATCAATTCTGTGAATAGGGAGGAGCTTGAGGAGGTTTTGTTAAATGCAATGAAGTTAATTGAGGTTGAGGAAAGGGATATCAATAGGGTTAAGGAGTTGATCACGAGGCTGAGAAGTAAATGAGCCTTGTTTACTTGATAAAGTGGGAAAAATGCCTTGATAGCCTTTTAAACGCCTACAATATGCACATACTTAACATCGGCAGTGACGGCATACTCATAAGTACTGATAATGATAGAGACCTTGTTATTAAGGCAATCGATGAAGGATGCACAGCGTATGCCAGGTACTATAGGTTCAGGATGATCAAGAGGGGCAAGATCGATAATGTCCTGGACGTGATCAAACCATTTGATCTATGGATCGAGAACGATTTACTCAACGTAGTCGTTAACCCACTGAGACTTAGCACCCTTGACATCGCCAGGATACTCTACAAACTAGACTTTGAACTAGAACTGGTTAATGAGGAGGATGTTGAATTCACAAAGTAAGAGAAAACTCTTATGCCTAGGTAACGCAGTAGTACTGTAATGGATATAACGGGGTTCATCAACAATGGGGAGCAAACGCCTGACCTAGATACCCTAGTCGATCCAGCGCCCGCGGAAGCCCTCAGGCTCATTAACCTCAGGAAGAGCACGCACGTGTTACTTATTTACGGCGATATGGTTGCCTCGTACGAAGGCAGAGCCAAGTCTCAACTTGAGGATTTAATGCCCAGGCTAGTCATTTCGAAGCCCGACGGGACCTTCATGGTTCATGAATCCAATAAGGAAAAGCCAAGGTTATGGAACCCTCCACCTTCAAACCTGTATGCTTCGGTTAACCTGGGTGTGCTAACACTTAGGAGTGTTAGGGTTAGTCCTAGGGAGGTGGTTGTCGTGGATATCCCTGTTATTAGGTTTGTGGGTGCTGTGAGACTTGGTGTTACGTCGAATTATAGGGTGTTTGGTACAGAGGAGGACTTGGTGAACGCCATAACCAATAACCCAAGCATCGTTGAGGATGGCCTGCAGGTAATTGCCAGGGAATACCACACAATTGTTGGCGACATTGATATCCTTGGCAGGGACCCTAGGGGCAACCTCGTGGTTATTGAGTGCAAGCGATCGCAGGCTGGCCCTGAGGCCGTTAATCAACTTAAGCGTTATGTGGAGCACTTGAGCCAGAAGGAGGGAAAGAACGTGCGGGGGATCCTGGTTGCTCCATCCATTTCATCCGCGGCCTATCATTATCTAAGGCATTACGGTTTAGAGTTTAGGCGTGTTGAACCAAAGTCGCTTGCCTAGCGTCATGATATTGCCGCGAGTAGTATTAGGAAGACTATACTTAGTATGAGGGATGTTATGTACCAACGTAGGGACAAAATGACCAAGTCCTTGAATAGCCTATTCCTTGCATAGTTTATTAGTAGCAGTATGAAGAGTAGGCCATCGGTTGATGGTATTGCTATAATTAACGATAGTATTATTGTTTCAGCCATTATGGATGTGGCCTCAGTATTGGGAACTGCGTTTGTTGCTATTCCGTAAAGCGCCCATTGGGTTGCCGTATTCCATATGCCATATAATGGTATTAGTGATGGACCTAGACTTGTCATGAAGCCTGTCAATTCATAGGAGAACACCGCTATTTGGGATATTGAGGCTAGGTCATTTCTCTCTGTTTGTTCCTGGTTAATATCCTGGTTTACTGCGGTTGCGAATTGCTGGCTGGGTTTTACGGCATAACCGAGGAAGTAAGCGGCTAGAAAAAGCAAAAGTAGGACTAGGAAAAGGTATATTCTGAATCTTCCCAGTTTGCCTATTACTGAGATTCTTACCCTATCTTCCTGCGTTAGCATTGGTGAATCAAAGCTATAGACTTTAAAAATGATTACTCTCTCACCAGCTCAGGCTTTGAACAGTATATGCTCAACGCCATCCTTATTGGTCCTAATTATGACGCCTTGTTTCTCAAGGCTCCTGAGGGCTAGGTCTATGTACGTTACCTTAACCTTGAGGACTTCGTCACCATACCACTCAACCATCCTATTAACTATCTCATTCAGCGTCCACTCCCTCTTACCACCCTTGTATTCCTCAAGTAGTATTCTCTTTATGAAGTTGGTCATGTCCTCAGTGACGTTCCATGGATAAACAAACCAAACCCAATCCCTAACTTCAATGGCCCAGTAATCAGGCTTGAACTTGGCTACGGTTGATATCCATTGAAGCGCCGCCGTTCTCACCTCTACATTCCTGTTATTACGCTCTATATACTCCCTGGCCAATTGTATGGAGTCGCCTGTGTCGACAATATCATCGATGACAAGGACCCTCTTTCCACCTAGGTCCACAGAAAGCGGATACTTAATGTATGCCTTCTCGGTAACTTGCGCTGTGGAAGGCCAATGAACCACTTGAATGCTTATCAGGTCAGTAATGCCTAGGTAATCGCAGATTAATCTAGCTGGTGCATAACCGCCCCTGGCTATTGCAACCACAACATCAGGTAACCACCCTGAATCCCTTATTTTCATTGACAACACTCTGGCCCACTCGGTTATTTCATCCCAACTAACAAGCTTTATTGGTACCTTAACCACGTTTTCTGATAATTCCTATGACTGATTTATAAATTTCATGTTCACACAGGAACAGCATTAATTTAATACTAGAACAGATTTGGTTTAGGCCCTATCTATGCCTATTAAGTACTACATGTCACTCGCCGTAGCGGTGGTGGCAATATCCTGGGCCTCAATACTAATACTACTCTCTGGCGCCCAGCCAATAGCCGTGGCCTTCTGGAGAACGGCCATAGCAGCTGCGGTTTTATTACCACTATTGATAATGGAGAGGAGAAATAGTGCATACGTACCGACTAAAGTCGAGGCATTACTCATTGTGGTTAGTGGTGTTGCATTGGCCACGCACTTCATGACTTGGATAGAGAGTCTGTACCTAACCACTGTGGCTGCGAGTACAACGTTGGTATCCACCTACCCAATATTCACGTTAGCGATGGGACGGTTAATAGGCGAAAGAGCAGGGAGACGCTCAGTGGTTGGTGTATTAGTGGCTTTCCTAGGCATTGTGTTAATTACTATTCCCGAATTCTACATAAACCTGAGGGCATTAATGGGTGACTTGCTCGCCCTGGCTGGGGCTGTTTCTGGGGCTGCGTATTTCATGATAGGCAGGGTAATTAGGATAAGGGCATCCCTTGCCATGTACACAGTGCCTGTTTACGGCACCGCAGCCCTAATCGCACTACCCATTGGTTTATCACTGCATGTGAGGCTTTGGCCGTACCCACCATATACATGGTTCTACATAGTAATGATAGTGCTCGGCCCCATGTTACTCGGCCATACATTGTTGAATTACTCACTTAGGTACTCAAGGGCCATAACAGTAACAACATCAACCCTGGGCGAACCAATTGGCGCCTCATCATTAGCCTTGTTACTATTTCATCAGATTCCTCAACCATTAACGGTGGTTGGTATTGTGGCTACATTGTTCGGAATATACATGGTTATTTCTGAGGAAAGTACTGGAGCTGGTTAATGCCTTTGTCCTATGTGGCCTCATCATTATTACAAGCTAACCCTACTGAACATGAAAGACCACGATCCCGTCATAGAGGGCAAGGCCCTGGGTGGTTTATTGTAATAGTGATTATGAATGATCTGCCTTTAGTTATTTAGGTTGCTCAGACGCGGCATGCTTAGGTAAGTTAATCACTGCATTGCGCTACCCAAGGCACCAGGTTCATTATTGGCGAGGCGAGTTATTAGTATAATTCAGGTCTAAGCTAAAGGACCCACTGGGGACTTAGTGCAGGGAATACTTAAGTATGGAATAGGTAAATTAAGTAGTTTCTAATTCACTGGTGCGGGAATGCTGTGGAGTGCACCATAATAGTTGATTCACGGGAGTACGAAACAGCAGAGGAGGTAATTAAGTGGATTAAGAGGTTTGGCTGTAGTGTCGTTCCTCGTAAATTGGACATTGGCGATTACGTGCTACCCAATAATGCCGGCATTGAACGTAAGAGGGCCATGGACTTCATCTCCTCGATAGTTGATGGCAGATTATTTGAACAGGGCAGGGAATTAATTAATGCCTTCAGTAGAGCATACGTGATTGTTGAGGGTGATTTATGGAGAGCCCTTGGCAGGAGGGAGGTTCATAGGCACTCCATACTTGGTGCATTAAGTACGTTAATTGATATGGGGATAAGGGTGATTTACACGCCTGATGAGGAGGGTACGGCTTATATCATGAAGTCATTAATAGAGAAGTCAGGTAATAAGGGCATTAAGGCGATACCTGTGAAGAGAGGCGAGACCATAAAGGACGCGCAAATTCAGTTCCTGTCATCTTTACCGGGCATAGGGCCGAAGAGAGCCGAGGCCTTGCTGAGGGTGTTTGGAACCCCCCTTGAGGCTTTAAATAACCTGGGGCAGTGGACCAGGAGGGTTGATAACATTAATGAGAATTTGGTAGGTCTCGTTAGGAAGGTATTAACCACTAGGTATGGTGAGGAATCCAATAATTCAATAATAACCATTGACGAGGCGGTTAAGGAAATTAATGAGGGTACTGGTAATAAGGATAATAAAAAGGATGGGGATAGCATTAATAATAAGCGTAATATAATGGATTTTCTCGGTGGTAAATAATGGTGATCACATGCCCATATTGCGGTATGAATAATTGGACCATGGTTCAATTTCTCAGTAAGAGGGGTAGTGAGAACTTTATTGTGGTGTGCCGTTGTAATAATTGCGGTAAGATCTTTTATTTATATAAAACAAAATTCTCAACATTAACATATAAATTAGAAGATACAGGTCTTTAATACACTTAGTGATATTCATGTGTAAAAAGAGGAAAAATCCTTAAATACTTATTTTGAATAGCAACATTGATGCCTGAATTACCACTGGCACCAATAGACAGAATTTTCCATAAGGCGGGTGCTGAAAGGGTTGGTGAAGATGCAATACAAGCATTGAGAGATATTCTTGAATATATTGGGTTTGATATTGCAACAAAGAGTATAGAATTGGCGAGACATGCGGGAAGAAAGACGGTAACTGCTGATGATGTTAAGACAGCAATTAGAATTTTAAGATGTATTCCTGCACCTACCTCTTAATGATACGAAATTAAAGAAATTTTAAAATAAATTATTGTTAATCGCTTGACCTGTCTGCGTGGTTAACGACGTATCTTCTAGGCTTTAGGGCGCTCACTATGTAGTTAAATGCCTTGTCGGGCATGCTGTGATCTCCGCAAGTATATACATCAACAGACGCAAACCTGTAGACGGGCCACGTATGTATTGCTATGTGGCTCTCCACGACTAGGGCAAGTACACTGACTCCCTCCTTATCACCGTTTATGAACTTCCAGGACTTAACCTCAACCAAGTGCACATTGGCTATTTCGGCAGCCTTAATAACCAGTGACCGCAGGAAGTTTTCATCACTTAAGAGGCTTGGGTCAATACCGTATAGATTACCATACACGTGCTTACCAATCACCCCATTTGACCTTTCATATTCCAGCTGGGATGTTGTGGACATGGCTTTATGTTCTAAAACCCGTTAATACATACCTTTTTAAAATCTTTTTCCTTTAGATAAAGAGAATATTGATCATGACCGCACCCTATGTACCTACGCCACGTGACATAGCCATCGAAATGCTTAAACTAGCTAATGTGAGGCCTGGTGAGATTGTTGTTGATCCGGGTGCTGGCGAGTGCGGTATTGTTACGTTAGCTGTTACGGTGTTTAATACAATTGGTATTGGTATTGAGATTAACCCAGCGCTGGTTAGATCCTGCATTGAGTCCTTCGAGAAGTTGGGATTGAGGGGTAGGGCCTACGTTGTTTGGGGTGATCTATTTGATTTTGATTATTCAATAGCCGATGTAGTGACCTTATACCTAGGTAGTGACATTAATGGGAAGCTAAGACCTAAGTTAATGAGAGAGCTCAGGCATGGTTCTCGTATTGTTAGTCATGACTTCGAAGTACCTGGCTTAAAGCCCATTAAGTCAGTAATTATTAAGGGTCCATTTAGGGAGCATAGGGTTTATTTATACATTGTTTAGTTATGGCCATCATGAATAACGATGGAGAATTAACGGAAATAATGGAAGGTTCTTTCCTATTGCCGCTTAGGAATATTGAGGAATTAGCCAATGAGTATGGAAAGGGCGGTAAGTTGCTTATCGAGACTCCCCTTGGCTTTAAGGGCGTTGGGTTGGAACTGGCTCGGTATCTATCCAATAAGGGCTTCAATGTCTATTTAAGTGGTCGTAATGTGTGGGGTGCCTGCGACTTCTCTATGGTTAGTGATTACCGGCTCATTATTCACCTGGGTCATGCATTACCACTTAATATATTTCGTATTATAAATAATAACCTTAGGGTCATTGGGCAGAAGCATAATGGTGATGTAATAAGCGTCGAGATTGGTAATAATTCTCACGTAGTCTTTGCACCTGTTTATTATAAACCGCAGCCCGAGTTATTAGTCAGGCTTAGAGAAACCGCTGGAGGGATCGTTGAGACTAACCCTGGTATGCTCGTTGCGTATGCATCGCCGTATAGGTTGTATGCCAGCGAAATTGCGGGTATGTTTGATCTACCTATTGCACAGGGTCCCATGACTGGCTGCTTCATTCAGTTTCCAATATCAAGCCCAGTACTATTCGTAGGCTCTGGTTACTTCTACCCATTAACATTTAAGCTGTTAAGGCCGAGAACAACGGTTTACCTATTGGATGTCTTTAGGAACATGGTTGAGGACGTGGAGCACGTATACCGCAGGTACTTAGCAATGAAAGTCAGGATGCTTGATGAATTCAGAAACGCTAAGCTTGTGGGTATTGTAATATCAAGGAAGCCGGGTCAACTTAGGCAGGATTTAGTTAACCCATTAATCAAAAAAATGAGGGAGTTGGGTAAGGACTTCGTTATTATTGAACTGGATGAAGTTTCACCTGACTTTATTAATAACCTGCCCGTAGATGCTGTGATAAACACTGCATGCCCGAGGGTGGGTATTGATGATCTAGACAGGTTCATTAAGCCTGTTGTTAATGCTGGTGATATCCTTAAGACAAACACCCTTGACTTAAACAACCTACTGGTTTGGTAGTGAGTTTTAGTTCGGTAGGTATTTCAAGGGTTTTCTCCATGCTTCCTTTCCCTGCCTTGTCGTTGGCTTCATTCTTTAGTAAAGGGAGTGTTAAGGTATTGACCCAGGTAAACCCGCACTACTCATTTACTCAGGGTGTTTTAAGTTATTCATGTAATCACCGGCACTAATAACGGCTGAGGAATACCCAACAAGCCGCAGTCGCTATTCCTGGTGCTGTGAAAAGAAAGGTTTTTATAGAAGTGCTTTACGGACTCGCCGATGAGTAGCGGTACACAGGCGTATCTCGCACAGATCGGTGGAGTACCAGTCTTAGTTCTAAAGGAAGGCACACAGAGGGCCTTTGGTAAGGAGGCAATGAGGATAAACATAATGGTTGCAAAGGCTGTTGCCGAGGTCATGAAATCAACACTTGGCCCTAAGGGCATGGATAAGATGCTGATTGACAGTCTTGGTGACATAACAATTACCAATGACGGAGCCACAATACTTGATGAAATGGATGTACAGCACCCAATCGGTAAGTTACTAGTTGAGATCTCTAAGACGCAGGACGACGAGGTCGGCGATGGAACAACAACTGCCGTCATACTAGCCGGTGCACTGCTTGAGGAGGCTGAGAAATTACTCGACAAGAACATACACCCCACCGTGGTAGTTTCAGGATTTAAGAAGGCACTTGATGTGGCCATGGAGCACCTAAGGAAAATAGCCATTCCTGTAAAGAGGGATGACGTGGCCACACTAAAGAAGGTGGCGTCCACGGCAATGCACGGTAAGATAAGCGAGACCGTTAAGGACTACTTCGCGGAGTTAGCCGTTAAGGCAATGCTACAGGTCGCTGAGGAGAGGAACGGAAAATGGGTTGCTGATCTAGATAATGTGCAGATCGTTAAGAAGCACGGTGGTGCTCTCGAGGACACCCAATTAGTTTATGGTATAGTTGTTGACAAGGAAGTAGTGCATGCGGCAATGCCTAAGAGGGTTGTTAATGCCAAGATTGCTTTACTCGATGCGCCACTTGAGGTTGAGAAGCCAGAGATTGATGCAGAGATCAGGATCAATGATCCTAATCAGATAAGGGCGTTCCTAGAGGAGGAGGAGAACATACTAAAGTCCTATGTTGATAAGTTCAAGGCCCTTGGAGTGAACGCAGTCTTCACAACAAAGGGCATTGATGATATGGCCCAGTACTACCTTGCCAAGGCAGGTATCCTGGCTGTCAGGAGGGTTAAGAGAAGCGATATTGAGAAGCTCGTTAGGGCAACTGGCGGTAGATTAGTGACTAACATTGAGGATATGACCGAGGCAGATCTTGGCTTTGCCGGTTTAATTGAGGAGAGGAGGATTGGAGACGAGAAGATGGTGTTTGTTGAACAGTGCAAGAATCCGAAGGCCGTCAGTATACTGATTAGGGGCGGCTTCGAGAGGCTTGTCGATGAGGCCGAGAGGAACTTAACCGATGCGCTTAGTGTGGTGTCTGATGTTATTGAAGAACCCTACGTAGTGCCTGGCGGTGGAGCACCTGAGGTGGAGGTTGCTAAGGTTGTTAGGCAATTCGCGGCCAAGGTTAGTGGTAGGGAGCAGTACGCAGTGGAGGCCTTTGCCAATGCCGTTGAGGTAATTCCAAAGACACTCGCTGAGAATGCTGGCCTAGACGCAGTTGATGTATTGACTGAGCTTAGGCACATACATGAGAGTAGGGAAGACGGGTGGAAGTACGGTATTAATGCCTTCACTGGAAAGGTATCTGACATGTGGGCTATTGATGTAATAGAACCACTTTCCGTCAAGTTACAGGCACTTAAGGCCGCTGTTGAGGCCACAACAATGGTACTTAGGATTGATGAGATAATCGCCGCAAGTAAAGTGGAGAGTGGAAAGAAGGAGGAGGGTAAGGAGGGCGGCGAGATCGGAGGCTCTCCAGGTTCATTTGAGTAATAAAAATAAACTTATTAAAATACTTAAAATAGCCACCGTAAAAAATACAGGCACATTTACGTTAATCTCAAAATCCCTCTTAATTATCCTTAGGAAGGAAAATAATGCCATTGATGTCATTGACTGTATCATTACGACAAATAATACGTTCCAGTGAATACCTAGGAATTGTAGGGACTTCGCTACTGCGGGTACGGCAAACAATAATACGTAGTAACCAAGCATTATTGTTCTAACACCCCTACTTAACGCACTGGTCGTTGCCTTATCACTTGAATACCTAATTGCAAGTATGTACCTGGAAAGGCCAACCTCTGCCTTCGATAAATCACCCTCTAGTTCCTTAGATAATAGGAAGTCCAATAAATCATAGCGGGCATTGTTCAATACCCTTAGTAGATAGAGCCATCTTTGGGCGCTATCTGCACCAAGTACACTCATTATTAATGAGCCATCGCCACCCAAAACCTCATTTATGAAGCCATCATTGATACCCGTAGCATTCAACAGTTCGTTATTTAACCTATTCCTAAACTTCATAAGTATTCTCCGGGTGATAAATACGGTTATTGAAACAAACAGGGGTAGGGTTAATGATAAGTAGGGATTCGTAAGGGCAGAGAATACGAATAGAGCTATGGGGCCCATGGTCACTATACCGACCATTATGGTTAATGATTTTTCCAACGAGTCAAGTACCTCCTGCGTCCTAGCCTTAGCTTCACCCAACAGGTACTCATTAATGCTCATTCTGGATCACCGAGATTGCCCAAGGCATTGTTTAGCTGGATTGAGTAGTTAACATAACTATTTCCGTAATGCCTCATCTTGGTTATGATATTAGTAATGACATCGATCTTCCCTTGGTCTGGATTAAAGGATTGAGGATATATAATAGACTTAACCCTACGTGTGGATCTTACTCTCTCCATGGTCACTAATACGAATTTGCTTAAATCAATAAGATCACTCAGCAGAAACGCCCTTAACCTAGTCACTAGGGATTCAATACTCTCTGCATGTGTTGTAGCCATTACTTGGAGCCCAGCATTGAAACCGTGTATTAATGCCTCAAAGTGCTCCCTCTCCCTTAATTCACCAATTATTAATATACCATAACCCCTATGTAGTGACTTCAGTACCTCCTCCGTCTTGCCAATTAGTGATTTAACCTTAACACTGGGTGTAGGTAGCTCCAGGGATTCGTCTGTCTCATCTATGTAAATTCTCCTTAAGTTCAGAGGTAGCGCCATATCCAGTGCATTTAATAACGTGGTTTTTCCACTTGATGGAGGGCCCATTATTAGGATATTATAACCACTACGTACCGCCATAACTAGCCTCCCAGCCTCAACAGCATTCACTGAACCGGCTACAACCAAGTCACTTATTGTGAATGGCTTCTTATGAAGCCTAACATGAACAGACACACCCTCAACTAACGGCCACCTGTCCACAGTTACCCTAAGTCTCTTGCCATTAATTATGATTGAAAACTTCCCACTTGGGTTATCTGTGGAGATCCTGATACCGCTTATATTAGCGATCCTGAGAAATTGCCTTGCAATTACCTGTGGATCAGCATTCAAAACCCTACAAATACCATACTTACTATGGTTTATGTACATGGAATCCTGAGTTATGAAAATATCCTCAACATTAGCATTCAAGATAATGGGTGCTAAATCCCCTAGACCAATACTGGCAAGTAATAATGATGCCCTTAGTGAATCATTGATTATGAATCTTGACAGGAATCTCTCCCTCGAGCCTAATAATGATGATAGGGAATAGTCACCACTGGGGACGACCCTCCTGGTCAACTCAATGAGGTAGTTTAAGTATTCATTATCGATCCTAATTAATTCAAGCAAGCAATCATCATTATCATTAACTAATCTAGACAGGAAAATCGCAGAATCATTTGTCATTGCTAAATTCCTGTCAACTATTAATGAAAAATCGTTCATGCCAATGATAAAACCCTCCTTAAGCATCACCACTTTCATTGAATCATTAATCCTCCCCTTAGTTAACGCATTAAGGAGCCTATAAATGAAGTACCTGGAGCCTAACTTGCGCGTGGTATGGAGTAAAGACCCTAAGTCTAATGAACCACAGTTATTCAAGGTCTCAAGGATATCCGCATCAACTCTACCTGCAATAGCCGTGTTAGAAAGAACCCTTGTAAAGTTGCATTTATTGATCGATGGACACCCAAGGCAATTAAGAACCTGGTGCGCAATTATTAGCCGGGCAAGCGTGGTATTTCGATACCTAGAGGATTTTAAGGGGGCAAGCATATGAATCAGGATTAAATACCTCAACGAGATATAAAAGGAGGTTTCCATGCTTAATTATTACCGTGTTAATCACGGCATAGCCTATGCACGTAATCCCTCAGGGTAAATTGACTAACCTGGGTAGCCCTGGCCACATCCTCTATTTTCAATTTATAGCCGAACTCCCTGCTAATGCAATAAATAATTGCCGCTGCCAATGTTGATGGACTCTTTGACTGCATCATGGGCTTCCTTAATTTGCCAAGGAACTTCTCGGCTTCAGGATACATGGTAACCCAGGAATCACCAAATAACTTTGTAAGGCCTGACTTAACGTACGATAGTAACCTATCCCTAAGGCTATACTTGACCTTAACGATTGCCAGGGACTCCCTTATTGACTCAAAGGTGAGCTTATGACCTCTTGACTTGCAAACATTTATGACATGCTTGGTATTTACTGGCAGGTTGTGCGAGAGTATTACATAAAGCATGGCAGCGACGGCTGCTTGATAATACGTGGCTGATACATTGTCTGCATTCATTATTTTTCGGAATATAAGCTTCGCCTCCTCCACATACTGATTATCAATACCGAGGGACCTGGCAATGAATGCCATACACTCATATGCCCTATACATTGAATAGCTTTCGTGTTTCAGCCTGAATCTATCATTTATGACCTTCAATCTCTTATATATACTCAACCTCACACTGTTATTGCTCCTTATGTTTCTATCTATGGTTCTCCATATTGGCGATAAATCAATCTCCTCACTGTCTAATAATGGTGATGATTGTGTATATGTATCGTAAACGTATACAGAGCCCAAAACACTACCACAATCCATACATACATACTCTCCATCTCTCTCAATTATCCTTGAACTTCCGCAGTATGGGCACTTCATGACATTAATGCCTATTTTCGTATTTTAATAAGTCCAGTGCTTATATTATGTATAGCTCAGGGTTATTAAAATGCAGTAGGGTGTGGGAGTTAGCTGAAAGTTTCGGCTTACTTAATCACCTTTAAACCAACGTAAACCTTCTCGCCAACCCTAGCATCATTTTTAAAATTATTAATATCCATTATAAGTCCACCAATTGATATCTTCACGGAGTTTCCACCCACGTAATAAACAACCCCATTCATGTAGACATCCCAATTGGATGCGTAGTTCGGGTCCTTATCATTACTAATACTAACCTTGACATTACTACCCTGTTTAATGTCAACACCAACAGCATCCCTAGGATATTCGAGACCCAGGGATACGCCGGAGTCACCCTCCATATCGAGCCTAACCACACCCCTGTAACCAGTTTCCTTGACATTAATAACCCTGAAATCACCGCTTAATTGCATTGATACGTGATAAGGAAAAATACTAAAAAAGCTTATCTTATGTAAGTACCGATTGATTATGTCATTACTGGCAGACGTAACGAGGAGGTTTAACGCGGAATTGCTAAACATGATCAATAAGGAGGTCAGGATAACCACAAGTACGGGTACAACGTACCAAGGAACCCTCGTTGGTATAGACAATTCGTTAAATGTGATGCTTGTAGACGCCGTGAATAATAGGAACGAGAAATTCCCGAGAGTCCTCATAATGGGTCACGCAATAATAGATATAGTCCTCGTCCAAGAATTCGTGGACCTCAGGGAATTCGCCAGGTACATCGATAAGTACTTCCCCGGCATGGTTAAGTATGTGGAGGAGGCTAACATAGTCCAGGTAGGTAATGTCAAGGTGACGACAGCGGGCATTGAAGGTTCAGGACCACTGGCAAAACGTGTTAAGGAGTTATTTGATGAGTTCATGTCTAAACGAAAAACCTAGCAATGAGTAATTATTGATGATCACGCGGCGATCATAAGATACATTTTAGAATAGCTCTGGATCTAGGGTTATTGTCAAGGATGTCATTTGAGGTGTTGGATAAGGACTTAATGGGAAGGATCGGTGCATTGAGGACCAGGACAGGCATTATTGAAACACCTGCATTATTTCCCGTGATAAATCCCGCAAAACAAGTTGTGGCACTAGACGAGATCAAGGATATTGGCTTCAACCAGGTAATAACCAATGCCTACTTGCTCAAGAGGCACTATGGTGACTTAGTCAGGGAGGTCGGCATTCACAAACTACTTGATTGGGATGGACCCATAATGACAGACTCGGGTGCATACCAACTGCTGATGTATGGTAAGGTTGAGGTGTCTCCTGACGAGATTCTTAAGTACGAAATTGACATAGGCACGGACATCGGCGTGATACTCGACATACCGACTCAATGGGGTAGGCCTAGGGACATGGTATTACTTGAAGTCGAGGAGACATTGAGGAGGGCCAAGTCAGCCCTTGTTAAGGCCAAGATGTGGGATCCCGGGCATAGGATGTTGATGGTGGGCCCAGTACAGGGCGGTGATAAGCTAGATTTACTTAGTTACTCTGCCGAGAAAATGAGTGAATTGAATTTTGATATTTATGCCGTAGGTAGCCCAACAACGTTGCTTGAGGAGTACGACTTCTCAACAATAATGAGGATGATAGCCACTGCAAAAATGAAACTACCACCAGGTAAACCAGTACATCTCTTCGGGGCTGGACACCCATTAATACTGCCCTTTGCCGTTGCCATGGGCATTGACCTATTTGATTCAGCGAGTTACGTACTCTACGCCCGTGATGATAGGGTAATCCTTAGGGACAGGACAGTAAGGCTTAGTGAGGTTAAGGTTGATAGGATACCCTGCAACTGCCCTGTTTGTAGGAGGTACAGTGTCAAGGAGTTAATGAGCATGGGCAAAGCTGAGCGTGAAAGATTACTGGCAATTCATAACCTATATGTACTATGGGAGGAGCTTCAGGAGATTAAGGCCAGGATCAAGGAGGGAACCCTTTGGGAGTACATCGAGGAAAAGGCTGGTGGTGATGCAAGGGCTAGGTCAGCCTTAATGGCATTAAGGAGAGGGTTAAGGGCTTTCCTTAGGATGATCCCCGAAGCCTCAGGGCGCGTAAGGGCCTTACACATCACATCAATTGATTCATTGCATAGGCCCGAAGTTATTAGGCATGTGGAGAAGATCCTCAATAACTACGAACCACCCAAGGGATGCCTTGTAGTTATCCTACCCGGTGAGTTCCTAGATAGACCATACATAAGGGATTCTGTACTTTCCTGGTTGTTAGATCAATTATTAACAAATAACCTGCTAAGCAAGGTAAACGTGGTTATAAATAATCCAGTGCTAGGCCCAGTGCCGTATGAAATAAGTGAGATTTACCCACTGTCGCAGCATGAATATCCTGAACCCACACCCAATTACCTACGGTTTTTCTCCCATAACTTACTACGCAGATATCTTGAGAAATTACTGAGGATGGGATTCACTGATGTCCTGATTATTACCAGGAGAGGACGTGAGGAATCAATGAAGAGACTAATTACAGAACTTGGTGGCTTTAGAGGCGTTATTGTGACTGGGGTTGCTTCCAGGCAGGAATTATCCTCATTAATACCCTGGATAGCTAAGATTGTGAGTAGTATTCAATGCAGTCCTCATATGTAGTGCGGCGGTCCCTCCTTCCTCTTTATACTTTCCTGGATCTCCTTTAATTCCTTGTCAATCATATCGGCTAGTTCCTTTAGCCTGCTCACATCAACCTCAATGCCCGTTAATTCCTTCAAGAATTGAATTGCAACAATAGCCGCATTGGGGTCTGCGCGGAAAGGCTCGGCATACGGCAATATGGAAATTGCCGGTATACCCAGTCTCTCTAGTTCATTCATTAGCAGTGCGAGGGGCCCCACTATTGCGTAGTTCAATTCCATAAGCTTAATGCCACCCAGGGACTGTCTTTTTCTATATTCCGTGGTTACCGCAACCCTTAATTGATCAGCATCCTCACCCCTCAGTCTATTGTCCAGCCCCCCAAAGAGTATTGCCTCCTTAAAATTATTGATGTACACCCAATGGGCAAGTGCCCTGGTAACTTCATGAGCGTACTTAGTCATGAAGTCCCCATCCCAGTGAATAATGGATATTGTGAATTCAGGACCTGGGCAATAATAAATCTCGCCAGGCGTCGATAACATGTTGGTATTAATTACGTAGGCACTGAAGGGAGGTTCCCTCGGCATAACCAGGAATCCAACCCTACGGCAATTAAGGGAATTAGACAGGTGTTGAACGACCAGATAGCCAACCATGCCGATACCAGCAAATCCCGTGAGGAAGTAGGTGGGTCTCATTATTGGTTCCATGACATTAATCCTTACGCTATTCACGGCAATAACAACACCTAAGCCAGGTATTAAAAGCATTAGCATTACGTACATAACATAAGATTTTAAAGGGAGTTAATAATACGGTAAGTCAATGGGACGAGTAAGGCAAAAATTCATAAAGAGTCTTGCGAGGAGGTTGCTTGAGGTCTACCCAGATAAGTTTACTGACGATTTCGAGAACAATAAGAGGATGGTTTCCGAGTTAGCCGATATATCCAGCAAACCTGTTCGTAATAAAGTGGCTGGTGAAATAACAAGAATAATGAGGAGAATGAAGGAGAGTACTGAGGAGAAACCAGAGATAGAGTTGGAGGAACAATAAAAGTTTATAAGGTTTATATTAAATCTAGCACTGTATGTCGTGGTTTGAAGATATAGATAACTGGTTCAAGAGAATTCAAAAGTATTTCGAGGAGCTTGAACGGGAGATGGAGGAGGATATGGAGAGGATGATGAGGGGAACCGCGCCAGAGGAAGAGGAAGAGAAGCGTAGCGGTAAGGCCAAGCCTAAGTATTACTATTACGGCTTTGAAATTTCAATAGGTCCCGATGGCAAACCCAGGATCAAGGAGTTCGGCAACGTAAGACCCAGGGGCGAAAGACCAATTATAGAGGAGGACATTGAACCATTAACTGACGTCATTGAGGAAGAAGACTCAGTAAAGGTTATAATGGATATGCCCGGCGTCGATAAGGACAAGATAAGTATTAGGGTTAGTGATGATGGTAGGAAGTTAATTATAAGCGCCAGGAACAGCGATAGGAAGTACTACAAGGAGGTTGACCTGCCAGTCGAGGTTGACCCAAACCAGTCAAAGGCCACCTACAGGAATGGCGTACTGACCGTGGAATTAAAGAAAAAGAGCACTGGAAAGAAGGGGTTCGAAATCCGAGTTGAATAACTTCTCTGTAGTAAATCCTTAAAACTTAAATTTCCCAGCCCATCCTGTGTTATTGGGTGATCAACCTGGAAATGATAGGAGAAGGTGGGTTATAGGGTCTGCATGGCCGTACATATACACAGTGCCTCACCTAGGCAACCTAGTTGGTTCTATACTATCGGCTGATGTATTTACGAGGTACCTGAGGCTTAGGGGCGATGACGTGATCTTCGTGTCTGGTTCTGACGAACATGGAACACCAATTGAGGTTGAGGCATTACAGCTTGGCATAAGGCCTAGGGAGTTAACGGATAGGATGCATGAGATAATAAAGAGGCTTTTTGAGTTATGGGAAATAGGCTTTGATAATTATACTAGGACTGAGTCAGAGGTCCATAAGGAGTTCGTTAAGGGGTTCTTTATGAAGCTCTATAATAATGGTTACGTGTTCACTAAGGAGGATGAGGTACCCTATTGCCCTAAGGATAAGATTTACCTACCCGATAGGTTCATAATAGGCACATGTCCCTACTGCGGTTATGATAAGGCACGCGGAGACCAGTGCGAGAATTGCGGCAGATTATTGGAACCGAAGCTCCTAATAAACCCAAGGTGTGCAATATGCGGCTCTAAACCGACCTGGGTCAAGACAAGGCATTGGTACCTGGACCTAACGAAGCTTGAGGATAAGGTTAGGAAGTACGTGGTGGAAAACACAGCATTACCCGAGAATGCCAGGCAAATGAGCCTGGGTATGCTGAAGGAGGGATTAAAGCCAAGGGCCATAACAAGGGATAATAAGTGGGGCATTGAGGCACCATTTCCTGGTGCAGAGGGTAAGACGATATATGTATGGCTTGAGGCTGTGCTAGGGTACATATCGGCCACAATAGAGTACCTTAGAAGCAAGGGCAATGAATCCGAGTGGAGAAGGTACTGGCTTGATCCCAGCACGAGGGTCGTGTTCTTCGTGGGTAAAGATAACATACCATTCCATGTAATACTACTGCCCGCAATGCTCATAGCCTCTGGGGATCCGTATGTAATGCCGTACACCACGGCATCAACCGAGTACCTACTATTTGAGGGTAAGAAGTTCTCCAAGAGCCAGAGGATTGGCGTTTGGGCAGACGAGGCACTTGCCTTGATGCCAACTGATTACTGGAGGTTCGTATTAATATACCAAAGACCAGAGGGTAGGGACACGAGCTTCTCCTGGCATCAAACCCTGGAATTAATAAATTCAATACTTAATGACGTAATTGGTAACTTCATACACAGGGTCCTTTCATTCATCATCATGAGGTTCAATGGAGAGGTACCCAGTGGTTCATTAGGTGATGCTGATATTAAGTACAGGGATGAGGCACTAAATCATTTCAGGAGTTCTGAGGAGCACTATGAAAGAATTGAGCTTAAGGATGCACTGTTGGAGACAGTAGAGATTGCTAGGGTTGGCAATAGGTACCTAAACGAGAGACAGCCCTGGGAACTAATAAAGAGCAATAGGAATGAAGCGGGGGCGGTCATGCTTAATGCGTTCCACATGGTTAAGATGCTATCCATTGGGCTGTGGCCTGTGATGCCAAGGTCTATGGAGGATCTATGGGCCATGTCAGGTTTCGGTAAGTTGACCTGGAAGGATGCATACGAACCACCCAGGCCTGGAATAAGGGTTAGTAATGTGAGGCCATTATTCAGGAAGATTAGCTATGATGAGTTCAAGGAAATGATGAAGAAACTAGATGATATAAGGAATACTAAGGACAAGGGTAAGTACCCATGGACTCAGGTATACATGGTCAATCAGTAATACGTGAGAGATACCGATAAAAAACACGTGGTAGTAAAATAAATTGCGAAAACCCGTTACTGATCAATGGCGGTTCTCGCAAGAAATGAGTTACTAAAACTCATTAAGGATGGAGTATTATCAATAGAACCCTTTAGTGAGGATGTTGTTAGGGAAAATGGACTTGATCTAAGAGTAGGCACTGAATACGCAATATACGCCTTCGATGGACAAGTAATAGATCCATGCGAACTGGAGAGCACAAGGCATTTGTTCAGTATTGTTGAAGCTAAGGACGGTAGAATCGTAATACCACCAAGAAGTTTCGCATTACTAACTACCATGGAGTACGTGAAGTTCCCAAAGGACGTAGTCGGCTTCTGCAACCTACGTTCAACTCTCGCCAGATACGGCCTCAGTGTACCACCGACAATAATTGACGCGGGCTTCGAGGGCAACGTGACGATAGAGGTCATAAACAATAGCGGTAACTACATGGTTCTTAGGCCCCGCATGAGATTCCTACACGTGGTTCCGGTTAGAGCTATTGGCGAAGCGAAGTACCTTGGTAAGTACCTGGGACAGAGGGGAGTCACGCCGCCAAAGGGCATGAAAGGCGAGTGCTGAGTCTATGGTGTATACTTAACGACTTCCATACCAAGGACACTGGCTATGGTCTCCAGCTCTCTAGTTACGTTGCCGGGTATTATGACGTGGTGATTATACGGTGCCAGTCTAAGGATGACTGATGAATTAATGCCAAGATCGAGCACTGCCTGCGTTCTGCACATCCTATCACTCAGTAACCCTGACTCAATAACCTTAGCGTTGAAGATCCCCATCCTCCTGAAATCACTTGAGACGGAAACTCCAGTTACCTCATTAAATAGCAACTTACCAGTTAAACCATAACTAAACCCTGATTCAAAGTGTGTAACTGCCCTGGCATTGCTAACCATGTTAAGGGCTATGGTGCAGTGGGCCATCGTGACTCTACTTCCCTCAATGCGGTTCGTATTTGCAATCCAACCACTATAACCAGTTAACTCCCTTGCAATGATCATGGAGAACAACGCCCTTAAGTCGGCTTCGCATGCTGCTATCAACCCCTCCTCATTGAGCCTAGCCAGCGCCAGGCATGGAGTGACCCTATGCTTGACCAGGTATGGGAAGCAATTAATGGCTAGGGCATCATACTTACCATAAAGACTACGCATGGCGGCATATATCTCACCAACGTTCCTAAGTTTCTCATCACTAACCTCAAACTTAACCCTACCTTTGGTGTGGTTCATGAATTCGGTGGCGATCTTCTCATCAGCATTGTTTATCAATTCCTCAAGGTTCTCCATGGGTATGGTATCAACCCTAGCCTCAACCCTATCCTCAAACGCCTTGGCCACGTTATCCTTAGCTCCAACACCAAGCAGGGCAACCCTAACACCTAGTATTGATGCAATGGCTCTGGTAACTCTCAATGCATAATCGATACCGCTTAGATCATCTAGATGTAGAATCCCTGAGTCAATACCAATTTCACTAAGTATGGCTTTCGCGTCAAGGGCCGAGGCCAGGCTATTAAAATCTGGGTGAGAAACGAGTAATAATCTACGTAACCCATAATCTTCAGCAAACTCCCTAACCAGGCGACTAACACCACCAGACAGTATTAAGGCTGTGACGAACGCATTATTAATATCCAACCCTCTTAGTTCATCGGTACTAGTTACAATCCTATCAATACCCCTAACTGCGGGAACTCTGTCCCTGTGCAACGAGGACACAAATCCCAAAACAATAATTCTCCTCATACCACTCAATAATTCTCAAGGGCCTTCATAAATAGTTCTGGGTCAATATTACCGCCAGTAACCATGACAACGACCTTCTTACTCACCAACTGACTCCTCAACTTCATGGCAGCGGCCAACGCAGCAGCACCCGCCAGCTCCGCGACCTGCCCAGCGTTAAGGGCTAATTCCTTAATGGCCCTGAGCATCTCATCATCACTAACGAGAACCACATCATCAATCCTACCCCTCAATATGCTGAACGGCAACTCATAGGCCCTAGCCGTGGCCAAGCCCTCAGCAATAGTCCTAGCATAACCCACGGAGACTAACCGACCCTCCTTAAGCGATAAGTAAACACTTGGCGCGCCCTCGGCCTGTACACCTATGACCTTAATTGATGGACTAACGGATTTATAGACAATCACGGCACTCGAAGCCCCCGAGCCACCGCCTATTGGGTTAATCACCACATCAACGTCAGGCAAATCCTCAATAACCTCTAGGTGCATCGTACCAACCCCTGGATAGAGCAGTGGCTCATTGGTGCTATGCACGAATAGTAAGCCCTCCCTATTGGCAAGGCTCATTGCGTAGTCCAAGGCCTCATCAAACACCTTACCGTGAAATACTATTTCAGCGCCCAAGTCCTTTAAAGCCTCAACCTTAACCCTGGACACGCCCTCGGGCATTACTATCACGACCCTGGCACCAATCAACTTACCGGCGTAAGCAACGGACTGCGCGTGATTACCCGTGGACGCCGCAATCAACCCTCTCCTCTGCGCCTCATCCCTCCTAACCATCACGAAATACACACCACCCCTAACCTTAAACGCCCTGGTTGGCTGAAGATTCTCAAGCTTCAGGTAAACATCAAAGTCAAGCAACCTAGATAACTGACGTGAATAGACGAGGGGAGTCCTCAGCAAGTACCTACTAATCACCTGCCTAGCCCTATAAACGTCCGACAACGAAAACATTAGAAGCATTAACGCTACACCCTAAATAAGCTTTACAACCCGCGGTGAAGTCCTACCGAAATTTAAACAGAACATTGGGTAACAGCGCATCACCCTTATTTAATTCCTACCTAATCACGAAGCTAAAAACCAAACCTACTCGATTCACTTTCTCTGAATAGCCGAAGTTAAAAAAAAGTCCCGTGAAATAATAGATTCTGATGGTTATGGGTTTGGGAAGGGGGTGGTTGTTGGTGGTTTTGGTTGTTGTCGCTGTCCTTTCCTTGGTCTTTGCTTTCCACGTGGCTAATAGGTTGGGGGGTGAGGTCGTTGGTCAGGCAAGTCCTAATGCCGTAGGTGGGTCAGCATTGGTAAGTATTAACGTGCCTATTTACGTTGTTGGGCCGGCAACACTCATTCAGGGATTAATCAACGCGGGCATAAACCAATCAACAATCAAACCAACAACCACAAACCAATTAACAACCCTACCAAACAATAGTGTTGTTGTTATTGATTGGGATTCTTTATTGAGCTATTCGGGTAGTGATTACTCGGTAATTACTGGCGTCCTGAATGTACTATTTAGGAGGGGTGACTTGGTGATTATTCACGTATCAAGTACTGAGGAAAGCCCATTGGCAATGTTGGCCTTGGCTCAGTCATGGGCCAAGGCCTACGGCAGTAAAATAACGACCTACCCAATCATCGCCGGGCAGTACCTCTCAGCCTTCGGCAGCAAAAACGCACTAGTATTCGGCAGTAGCTACAAAACCAAAGACATAATAGGCATAATAACTAACTACCAACGAACAATCAGTACATGGGGTCGTGAAGTAGGGTCAAACCAGGTATCGCCTCTTAATATTTACGAACAATATGAGTTACAGAGTACGACATTAACGAATGTTGATCCGTGCCAGAAGTATGTTCAAAATGAGAATAGCCTAGGCGGTGTCGTCTTTGATTATCAACCTTATTATAATGGCGTTGATACCGAGGCTTATAATGATGGCAATGGCACCCTTTACTACGATACGTGCATATTCGTTTATAACGGCAATGGGGAACCATATATACCCGCCGGCGCTGCGCCGTATTACTCTGTGGCAACTGCCGCATGGATCGCCTATTCACCGTCAAGCACCATGATTAGTAACAATGGCTACATAAACTACTTCATAGGCACCATGGACCATGAGCTGGGGTGGGATGATTACCAAAGCGGCACCACTAATTCATACCTAGAGTATGAGAGTGGTGCGAACCCGGCATCAACGTCATCAAATTACGTCGTGAGATTCACAGTCGAGTTTGGAACTGGTGGTGTGAATATGGCATTCGAGGTTGAGTATAGTGAATCGCCATCATCCGTCAGGATTCAGAGTGAGAATACAGCGCCAACTACGAATACGGCAGCTTTTAATAACACCTGGCGGTTCTACATGGGTGAAAGCCAACAGGCTAATCAGAAGTACATAGTGGCATTCGCCGAGGACGCCGATGAGTGGGTACTACCGCAGGGGCTCAATACTTATCAAACCGCCACCTTTAACAATGAATTAGGCGTTAATCTAGTCACGTCGGTGCAGGACATACCGTGCACTGCATGGGTCTATAACTACGAGGTTATATGGACCCAAATCCAGTGGGTACTACAGTACAACCCAGGTTCATCACCACCAACAGGCTTCAGCGCTCAGATAGTAAATCAACAAAGCCCGTACGACATAACCGGAGTAACATCATACAGCGAATCCATACCATACACCTGCGGTGACATAATAACATAGTTTAGCTAGTAATGCTTTATCTTCCTCAAAATGGTGATTTCTTGGTCTTAATCAATATTCCAATGCGTGGGCCAGGGTCAATCCTTCGAGGACTAAGGCTGGGCTGTCGTGGACTGAGACCCTACTAAGATCCGCAACATCCAGCGCATTATCTTCCAACAAACACGAAGTGCATAAAGGCAAGAGGGAAAAGGGAAATGTTTGCTCTTAGATTCTTGGGTTATGAGCATGGGCCTGCATTGAAATCTGCGTAGAGTGTGGGTGCTGGGTAGTAACTGCTTAAGTTGCTTATGTAAACCTGGTAATTAAACTCATAAGACCTATTTACTCAGGAATGGACATATTATGGGCACCGCATATGACGTTACACCGGTTACGTAGGAATATGGTGAGCCATATATGTATGATTGACCTGATATGCTAGCTGCTGTGCTTGATTGCGGGGTAACAATGACCACCCACTTAATATCGGCCCAGATAGTTTGATAAACCTCATAGGCGCATGGGTATTGTGCCGTGACCACATTATTCTCAAAATCAACATTGAACACAGCCGTGTTCTGCGATGTTAAACTTGATAAGTATATGTTAGCCGGTGTTAGGTCTTCAAAGGAATTTGGGAAATCCCGCTGATTAGCACCATAACCTATGTTGAAGATCCACGTAATGTTAGCCACCTCTACAGTCCAGCCATTAAAACTTGTTGTCTCGGCAGGGCTAAGTGAACCACTAATACTCTCACTAGTACCGGTGGGTAATGATATGCTAACACTAACGCTTGGAATTCCCGTAACGGTTACACCAAACGACACGGTGTAGCTAGCCGTATTACTTGTTGATGGTGGATTCCACGAACTAGGACTGAACGTACCACCACCTTGATCACCAATGAATGCGTTGGTTGCACCGGCGCTGTATTGTTGATATCCGTAATAATAATCAATAGCCCCTAGCTGTGAAACAATATAACCATTATTACCATACATAGTTGAGGATTCATAATAATTCTCATAGCCAAGAACCTGAGCCGCTAGATAATAAGTTGGGTTATATCCACCTAGCTGCTCCTCATTAATCGAGTTAGCCACGGCGAGACATGTATCCCAATAGAACGTTCCATTGCCGTCGGTATACCCCTCTACACCACTATCCGATATACCAACCCACATTGGTGTTGTCCATATGAGGGTACTACTGCTTGTCGAATAAACACCAGGTGCGGGGTTTGAATAAGAACCGCCAATGTATTTCTCATACTCGGCATAACATGGATCTTTCAACCTAAGGATAGGCTTCATAATACCTACTATGAACTGCGGTAGTTGGTTTAGGTATATTGGGCCTATGATCAGGCCTCTTGGTCTAACCCACTTTACAACGAACACCGCTGGCTCTCTATCGCTCACTGGGATTACTGGGTAAGCAATTAAATAGTCTGGGACTTCCTCCCTGAGCATTACGCCGTTTAAAATCAACCCATTATTAATTGCCTTAGCCCATGAATAGGCTAGTACGAATTCGATGATGCCCTCATCACTTGCGTTTGCATATATACCAACAATATCACCCCTGGCAATTGCGTTAGCCAGCCCGTGAATCACCGGGCTTGTTAGGTTAACCTTGACCTTATCACCTGAGTCGTTCATTATGATGCTCGGTTTTATTATTGACCAGTCGATGATTATTATGCTATTGTTTGGTAGGGTTGTTAATTGGTTTGTGGTTGTTGGTTTGATTGTTGATTGGTTTATGCCCGCGTTGATTAATCCCTGAATGAGTGTTGCCGGCCCAACAACGTAAATAGGCACGTTAATACTTACCAATGCTGACCCACCTACGGCATTAGGACTTGCCTGACCAACGACCTCACCCCCCAACCTATTAGCCACGTGGAAAGCAAAGACCAAGGAAAGGACAGCGACAACAACCAAAACCACCAACAACCACCCCCTTCCCAAACCCATAACCATCAGAATCTATTATTTCACGGGACTTTTTTTAACTTCGGCTATTCAGAGAAAGTGAATCGAGCAAGTTCAGTTTTTCAGTCCTGTAACTAATACCTACTTGAGTGATTGACGATTTATTGCCTAAATGTGACGTAGAATTCGATGAATAATGGTTAGCTTAAGAGCCGTATAGTGTAATCGTTATTCATGAAGCCCATTTTTCATTATCCACATTACTTCCTCTAGAACGAGGGATGTGGGTATTAAATCATGAAATTTCGCTATCAAGAGTCTCTCATAAGGGCGTTGGAAGTCAATGAACGAGTAATTCAAGGGACGAAACCCAAATTAACTGGGAACAAACCCAGTGCATTAAGAAACAGGGAAAAGAATGACCCGTGGTGGACCGGCCGGGATTTGAACCCGGGTTCTCCCGCGTGCGAGGCGGGCATCCTTCCAGGCTAGACTACCGGCCCAGGGAAAAGAACGGATTATTGGGAATTTAAGCTTTTAGCCTTGGGTTGTTGCGGTGATGATTTTGTTGTTTTTGAGTGGGTTATTGGCTTATGTGTGTCTCGTATCATGGGGAGTATTTCTTATTTAATTCATCAACTATGCGTATTACCTCTTCATAGGGTGGTTCAACACCTGGGTTATCGCTAACCCACTTGTGGACTACAGTGCCTTTGGGGTCGAGTATGAGTACGGCCCTTTTGGCGACGCCCTTAAGGCCGAGTAGGTTCTCGTGGACGATTCCATACTTCGTAATCATCTCTTTATTGAAGTCGCTTAATAATGTGAAGTTTAGCCTATTTGCTTCCTTAAATGCCTTGAGTGTGAATGGTGTGTCCACGCTTACAGCTATAACCTCGGCATTTGCCTTGTTTAGTAGCGCCATCCTATCCCTGAAGGTGCATAACTCCTTTGTGCATACTGGAGAGAAGGCTGCTGGGAAGGTTAGTATGACTACGAACCTCTTACCGAGGAATTCGGATAACTTCCTTGGTTTTAACTCCGTGTCCAGGAGCTCAAAGTCCGGAGCCTTTTCCCCAATCTCAACCATGATGGTCGGGTAACCATGGCGTCCCAACCTTAAATAATTGAGGTTATAGTTCATAAATTAGTAATAGGCATTAGGGTTGTTACAAAATTAAGAATTAAGGATGAATTAGGGTGTACGGGGATTAGTAATAAGTTTGTAAGGGATTCTGAATAAGCATTATTTAACGGCCCAATTGCGCACTCATCAATGTCGGATAATGCCGAGGGTAGGAGGCCAAGGAATGCGGGCATCAGTGGTAGGAGGAGGTTCCTAACCATGTTGCTAACCGCTGGTGCTGCCGCCATGCTCGCAAGCATGTTACCCAATACGATAACCAATGATGGTCAAGACATTGAAGGCGCTTTCGCCAATAATTCTGCAACTTCTTCCGTAATTAATGAATCCAGTGCAAATCAATTAATCACTAATGGGTCCGCGGTCAACATAACCGTACCAACCACATCACACATATCAGCCATTAAGACCTTCCCCACAAACAGGACGCAGCAGGTAAACGTCAGTTCAGTTTCTGTAGGCAATGCCGTAAATAACACGGGTAGTACCAGTAATGTTACTAACGTAAGTCTAACGCCACTGGATGACTGGTATATCGTACAAATAGGGCCCACACCTCAGGTAAATGTCGGCAGTTATACGCTGGTAATTGATGGGCTCGTGAATAATCCATTGAGCCTGACCTACCCTGAGTTAACGAGTATGCCTACTAAAACGATCCTAGACACAATACAGTGCGTTTCAGATCCGTACTTCCTAAGGGCAGTAGTTGAGTGGACTGGCGTGCCGTTGAAGTACGTGTTGAATCTTGCAGGTATCCAATCAGGTGCAACTAAGGTAATACTCTATGGGGCTGATGGGTACACAAGTGATTTACCGTTGTGGAAGGCAATGGAGGATGACACACTGATCGCATTCATGGCTGATGGACAACCACTATTAAGGACCCACGGTTATCCTGTAAGATTGGTCGTACCTAGGTGGTGGGGTTATAAGTATGTGAAATGGCTGGTTAAGATCACGGTGAGTAACGAGAATTACCTGGGTTATTGGGAGTCGAGGGGTTACCCAGACGTTGCTAGGAAGAACGGTGATTAACAATGCAGTCTCTGCGTTTTGGTGATTTACGCATTAATAAGACCACCTTGATATACCCTGGTGTTCTAACGATGGTCTTAGCGATGTATTTTAAGTCATGGTTCATTGCAGTACCTGGTATTGTGATGGCGGTTTACCCAGCCCTTGGTATCGATATTTCCGACTCAATCTACTCACCGAGTTTTCAAAGGAGGACTGCATGGATATTACTTGCGCTGTCCATTGCCGAGGCAATTACGGGGTTTGGTGCTGGGCCCACGACTTCGTCCATAGTGTACTCCTTAACGTTTGGCGCCTTGACGAGGGGGCTATCCCTTCAATTGCACATATTATTAATTGCACCGCTATCGCTCTTCTTCATACTGCATATAGCCAGTGGCATTGGTCTTGCGTTAATAAGGAGGAGGATTACCTGGAAACCACTTTACACTTACGTCATACCCTCAATGCTCATAGCACTCTTTGTAATCACCATGTACCTCTACAGCTTATTAGTGATTATTTAATTAAGCACGGTATCGACGTTACCTCGCATTTTTGCTTAGGGTGATACATAGGTTTTTAACCCATTGATTTAATGAGTATGTTAATGAGTAATGATAAGCAGCCGGTGCAAGCAGGGCAGGTTATTAACCAGGAAATGCTCGTGACCGGGATACTAACGTCAATCAAACCATTGATACAGGTGGTGCTGGCGGATCTCGTTAATGACCCAAACCTAAGGAAGATAGTTATAGCGTCAGTACTTTCAGTCATAAACGACAGGGAGTTCAGGTCATCACTTAAGGCCTTAATAATCGAGATACTGCGCGATGAGAATGTTAGGCGTGAACTACGTGACTTCCTAAGGGATGTTGGTAACCCACTGCGTCTCCTGTTACCTCCGTAAAACCTGGATTAATTTGGGATTTTGTTATTTTTACTGGTGTGCCGGGATTCATTTATTTTAACACCACATTAAAAAGGCATTAATGAGTTCACAAGTAGACCCAATACAGATAGCCCGATTACCCGAGAACCAGCGTGAGCAACAGATAAGATCGATACTCCAAATGCTATTCACACTTAAGGAGGACCAGGCATTCCAGGCGCTTCGCGGAGTCATTGAGACCCTCGCCAAGAAGGCTACCGATGATGAGTACATTAATTGGTGCAAGACCACAATGAGAATCCTAGCGTCATATCCAGACGAAGTCGTTAAGGCAGGGCTGGCATTAAGGAGTAGGGCAGTCTCCAGCCTGGATAAGAACCTACAGAGTAGGGATCAGGCAATTGTGGGCAGGGTTTTGCAGCTTCTTGATGAGGGCGCGCGGCAGAAGTTAATGAGGAATATGAAGTGAGTGTCCTCGGCTTCGTCAAAAGAATTAAATTTATCTTCCTCATTCTTAAACCCGTGGCAAAATGCCCTCAGTGATTTATTGGTGCGATGACTTAAACGTGCCAGTGCTTAGTAAGGACTTAGGGGCTAGGCACTGTTCATCAATGAGTATTGTTAGGGTTACCAAGCCCGGCGATGTTAGGCCTGCCTTCCCCGTTGATATCGATGTTACAAGGAGGGCGGTGATTAATGAGTTTGGGAGTGAGGAGTTAGCCAAATTACTAATACCTAATGATGAGGTCGTTCTCCTTAATAAAATACCTGGTTATGCGGACCAAGCTGATGAGGTAATTGTGAGGGGTAGGGTGGTTGGTCATAGGTTTTACGACGTAGAGAGGAGAATGTGGAGGTTCAGGCCATTGCACGAGGGCATTACTGAGATGATTAATCGGGGCCTTGGTTACTGGGCCATAATAAAGTTGGATAGACTTCCTGAGAGATTCGATGTTCATAAGGAGTTAATCATCAGGGGAAACCTACCCGGCGAGAGGTATGTGCACGTCGCAGTGTCCGCAAAGGATGGTAAATACCACGGTATTGCTAAGACAATGAGGGGCAGCAGGCTCAGGATAATTAAGAGCTGGATGGCGAAGGGACCATTACCAAGCCCTAAACCTAGCACATTAAAGGACTTCATTGAGTTGAATAGGGAGTATATAGAGCATAAGGCGGGGAAGGCCGTGGAATTCCTGAGGAAGGTCTTCGATGAGTATAAGAGGCCTGTCGTGGTTTCATACTCAGGCGGTAAGGACTCCTTGGTAGCCCTTGACTTAACGGCAAGGGTAGGCGTTAAATTCCATTTATTATTTAACGACACAGGCCTTGAACCACTGGAGTCCTATGACAATGTTAAGGAGGTTGCAAAGTCCTATAATGCTGAGTTAATCATAGCCTCAGCAGGGGATAAGTACTGGAGGGCTATTAGGGAGTTCGGGCCACCGGCCAGGGATTACCGCTGGTGCTGTAAGGTGATAAAGCTCGGCCCAATAACTGATGAGATGCTACGCAAGTTTCCAATGGGTTTCATCAGTGTCGTTGGCCAGAGGGCCTTTGAGTCGTTTCAAAGGGCTAGGTTGCCCAGGGTTTCGGTTAGTAAGTGGGTTACTAAGGATATCGTTGTTGCCCCAATACAGGACTGGACGGCACTGGAGGTCTGGGGCTACATACTGCTGAGAAACCTGCCCTATAACAAGGCCTATGAGTATGGCTTTGATAGGCTTGGCTGCGTCATATGTCCGGCAAATGAGTTGGGTGAGTTTGAGATTGTACGTGAGAGATATCCTGGGATTTACACGAGACTTCACGAGGTCCTCACAGAATTCTCACATAGTCGGGAATTGCCGAGGGAATTCATTGATTACGGTCTCTGGCGCTGGAGGAGGGGCTTACCAGGCGATATCCGTAGTCGGGTTAAGGTAAGCCTCAGGGTTAAGTACCCAGTTAGGCTTAGTGGTGATGGTGAGTCGTTGATTATTGATGTTGATAAACCCATCAACACGAGCACCTTCACGGAGTTCTTAAAGATGCTCGGTTCAGTGGAGGGCACTGACGGATCATACATTGTGAGGGGAAAGTTTGGAGAGGCTGAGGTCAGGGTTGGGCAGGGTAACAAGGTGCTTATTTCCTCGGCCAGTAAGGAGTTGAGGATTCATATTGCAGGCTTTGTGGCTAGGGCATCAATATGCGGTGAGTGCAATCTATGCATTAACTGGTGCCCAACAAAGGCCCTGAGGCGCGTTGGTTCTGGCCCATCATTCATTGTTGATGAGAGTAAATGCATAAACTGCCTGTTTTGTTCCAAGGCATGCCCATCAGCTCAATACCTAGTATACCGTAACCCTGAAATTCACGGAACCTGAGTTTATTACCTTATTAATTATTTAGTGAGTGTTTTTATTGATGGATAAGGAGGAGGCCGTTAGGGCCATTTACCACCTAGTTAATTGGTTAGTGAACCCAAATGAGGAGTTTAGTACAGTGCTTCAGTACTTGAATGAGTTATGTATGGAGTTTGGCACCTGCGTTAAGGTTGATGAACCGACGAGGGTATCAGTCATGAAGGCAATTATAGAGGTTGTGATGGAGTTACTTAGCAAATGCGATAAAAATTAATTCCAGTAATACTTACTTAATCAATGGGTTGGTTAGAGGAGCTTAGGGGTAGAATAGAAATAACACGGAGAAAGGTATCACAGTCCTCATTGACGTATAGCCATAAAGCCGTTGCAACACTATCGAGGACGCCCCTGAAAAACCTCTCCTCAAGCTCCTTTAAGTCGCCCTCAAACCTATTACCCAAATACTCACCATCCAACAATGCCTTGAGTCTCTTGAAATCAACTATCCCAGCAAACACCAACTCACCATTAATGAAAATACTCGGTACAGACCTAACATCTCTAACTTATTGATTAATCTATAGTCAATGTGTGCCATTGTGGGTGAGACCCTCGATGATTGGTAGTTGTTCCTCAGTAATTCATGGGTGGCTAGGTCCACGTCACCCGTGACCACTAGGTCGTAGTGCCGCTGAAACCCACTCCTTGGTACTGCTGCTGTATATGCAGTAATGCCGAGCAGCAGCTTTAGGCGGTGCATAGATTTAACAAGCCCAACGCACCTCCTTAATTCCTTGATTAGTGCCTTGGGCATTATCTTTGCGGTTGTTGTTTTGTGTCCTCTAATTTTAAGTTGGTGTTTTTGTTGTTTTGTTTGATGGGCCTCGCCAGGTTTTTAATTGCCGGCTTCGTCGGTGCTCTGCTTTTCCTATCCCTTTACTTCCTCGTTATTTGGCTTCAGTCTAGCTTGATCGCAAACCCAATGTTCATGGGTAGCCTCGGTTTGGGTTCACCGTTTATAATTCATGTTGGTTGTGTTGGGATTAACCCAGTGCCAATAATCATCGACGCCGTTGTCTTAGCCGTACTCGCTCTGAGCCTCGACTCAGTGGGTGGGTTAATTAGGGCTTTGAAGCTGACGATGACCTCCTCAGTAATCATAGCCTCAATAGCCTCATTTGCCTACTCAATCGTGATTCATAGCCTAAGCGGCTTGGTCATTTACGAGGTCAACTCACTCACCATGCTCGCGGCTTTGATGATCGGCGTGATTGCAATGATGGCAATCTGCATTATGGCCAAAGCCACTGAGTGCCTTAGGCCCAGTGCGCTGGCTTTAATCACCTACGCCAATGCATTGATCATAGACTACCTAGTCGATGCCCTGAACTCAGTGACTATAGCCACCGCGAAGGGGCTATTCCGAATTCACTGGCGTATTCCCTGAGTGAGGAGTCCAGCATGAGCGCGTACCTAAGCCCAACCCTCCTCCTCACTGCCTCCAGCCAGTTCCTGACCATAGACCCGCTTATTGGCACGCCCTGGAGAGTCTGGTTCACCCACGTCATGCATAGCCCCAACGCCGGTGTGTGCCGTAGGCTAACGTATTTTTAAGGCACTAGGAAATCCAGTACTCCGTGAGCGGGGGGAGAAGTGCAAATTGAGGTAGGGAGTGGAAGCCAGCCCGTGGGCTCCGGGCCAAGGATTTGCCGGGGTGTCAAGTCAGGTAAAAGGCTGGTGTGTGGCGAGCCAGTAAACGACCCGAGGGTTGTTGATGAGGCAATGAGGCTAGTCGACGAGTTCCTAAGTAGGGTTGAGAGGCACAAAGCCGTGCTGCTGAGTGATTCGAGCACGCCGTTTGACTACGCCGTTGATGCGCTAAGCAACTGGCTTTCAACAATTGAGGGGAGAATCAAGGATAGTAATGACGAGGGCATCGCTAATTTGAGGAAGGCAATGCGTGAAGCAGGCAAGAAAATGCTCGAGTTGGCTAGGCGAGCAAGGGAGGAGTGGCTCAGCACCTATCGGGAAGAACTCGGGGAGTTGCTTGGGAAGCTGAGGAGTGGTGAGGCGACGGTAGTAATACGCGGTGAACCACTCAACATTGATAAGCCATTCACAGTACTCCTATACACTGACCACCTGGCGGTTAAGGTCGAGAGAGTTGCTAAGTCGGGAAGCATAACAGTGAGTATAACGCTGACCGGGCTTGATGGTGTGCACGTGATTACGCCAAAGCTATTCAGCGATGATTTGTTAAGGCCGATGCAGTATGGGCTGCTCATGACCGACGCCACAATCGATAAGGGCTACCCGCAAATGGATACTAACCAACTTTGGCAGGCCATTATCTGGCCGTTAACATGGCCCGGGAGGAACTACGTGTTCATAAGTAGCTTAGGTATTAATGATGGTGATGTAAAGATTACGTGGCAATTGACGGCTATTGACCATAGAGGTGTCTTCGGGAGTAAGGCTGAGGTCGCTGAGGAGGTGCTTAGGCTCGATGACAATGCATTCATAACCTTCCTGCTCTCCGCAGTCCTAGGCGATGGCAGTGTTGATACAGAGAAGGAGAGGGAGAGCATTAGGCTCACAATCGGCAATTCGAAGTATGGGCTGTGGAGGGGCATTGTCGAGAGGATGGTGAGCCTTGGCTTCAAGGAGCACGATAATAAGCGCTTGAAAGTGAAGGTAATCGGTATTTACTCCTCGAGGGCCGTCGCGCTGGCTCAGAGGTGGCTTGGCGACCCATTGATTAGGGCTTTGGTCGAGGACTTGAGCCAACTGCCCGATGCAGAGAAGCTTAGGCGATTATTGACGCTGGCAAGCTTGAGGATTAAGCCGTTGGGTAGATCATCAATCGAGGTCATTGATGGCATAAGGATGAGCGTACAAATGGTCGGCAGAGGCTGTGTTGCGTTGAAGATTACACGTAAGTATCGCGAAGACGCATTGGTAATCCAGGAGAGACTAAGGAGTGCTGGCTACAACGCCATGCTTAGGGAGTTAAAGGATGGGTTCGTGGTCTCCATAATCAATGACGAAATAAAGATGCACCCAGGGCTGGTCGCCGAGGTCTGCAAGATACTTAGGAGGATGCACGAGGAGGCAATAAGCGAGGGGAATAAAAGAAGGGCTTGGAGGGTAGCTAAGGCAATGAAGAAACTAAACTGCCCCGCCCAGGGCCCACGGGCCTAAAACAATTTCCTTATTCCCTTAACTTACTTTATTTGGCTTAATGAATTGTTGGGTACCTTCAGAGAGTGCGCCTGAGACTTGATGATGGCTCGTGTCCCTGATCATCTTCATCCTCATTATTTCTATTCGCCGCTGAGGCTATTATGAATTTCGTTAATCTATGGCAGGAGGAGGGTGAGCCGTGGGAATTGGCCCTTGATCATATTATCGAGGCAAAAAAGTTTTTAGGCAATTTATTAATGCCCCATCATGGCGAAGCATTGCTGCTGTGCCGAGTGCCGCGTATGGGTTAAATGCATTATTATCTGCCATGGAGTTTAGGCCTGGTAGTAACGTGGTCATTAGCTCGCTCAACTTCCCAACGGGTGTCTTCTCATTCCACGCTCTTAGGTCCCGCGGCTTAATTAAGGAGGTTAGGATCGCGAGGTCCGTTAATGGGTACGTGCCTCTGGAGGAGTATGAGAGGCTCATTGATGATAATACTGTTGTTGTATTTGTTGATTATGTTTCTTGGATAACGGGGTATAGGGAGAGGGTTAGGGGGATTGCTGAGATTGCGCATGCGAGGGGTGCGGTGTTAATAAGTGATGCGTTTCATGCAGTCGGTGTTTTGCCAATTGATGTAACTAAGGATGGTGTTGATGCTTTAATTACGGGTTCATATAAGTGGTTGCTTGGCCCGCATGGCGCCGGTTTTGTCTACGTTAGTGACGAGTTATTGAGTAGGCTTAAGCCTTCGTTATCGGGTTGGATGGGGATTGATGATAACCAAGTGAGTAGGAGGTTGAGGGGTGAGAAATTGTTTGAGAAACCGATAGACGTAAGCACGTACATACCTGCCAGGGACGCCGCGAGGCTTGAGTGGGGTACGTGGCCGGTAATCGCGTTCGAAGGGACTTTGGCATCCATGAAGTTACTGCTTAAGTACGAGGTGCCTCATAGGTTTGAGGAGCATACTAGCAGGTTAATTATGCACCTGGCGGATTCATTAGGGGATTTAGGGCTGAAGGTAACGACGCCGCTTGATAGCCACGCGGCGATATTGACCTTCGAGTACTCAGATCCCTACGGACTTGCTGAATTCCTCGGTAGGAATGGTATTGTGGTCTCTCCGAGGCCTGGTATCATCAGGGTGTCACCGCATGGTTATAACACTGTTGAGGAGGTTGAGAGGTTGATTGAGGCTTTGAGAGCGTACATTAGGTCTAGGGCTTGATCGTCGATTTCTTCCTTAATAACCACCAATCACTCCCATTACTTATTGCCTCTTCGAGTGGATCCTTAATACCCAATTCATTAAATGCCCTCTTCCTGGCTAGGCACCCACTGCATTGGCCGCATGGTACATCGTAATTATTATGGCAGGACCACGTGTACTCAAAGGGCACGCCCAATTTAAGGCCTAGCCTAACGACATCGGTCTTGCTTAACCTTGAAAGTGGCGCTATTACCCTGAGCCCCCTAGCCCTGCCTATGTAGGTACCTATTGTTAACGCTCTCGAGATTAACCTCCTGAATTTCCTCGATGTGTCTGGGAAGTACTTCGTGTCGTCGGCGTTATGGCCGGCCACTATTGTATCTATTCCAAGTATCTCTGCGTAGTACGCGGCGACGGCATATATTATTGCGTTCCTAGCGGGTATCGTACTTGGGTGAGCACTTCTTAGATGGCTCGGTCTTTCATCATCACTATTCCATAGTTCATCAACCTCCCTCATGAATGGTAGGTCAACCTCAATCAATTTCGTATTTGTTAACCTGGCGAGTTCCCTCGCCGACTCCCTCTCACGTTCTCCTCTGCCTGGGTAATTTATTGATAGGGCGGTCACGTCATAACCCCGAGACCTAAGTAGATATAGCGCCACGGCTGAGTCAACGCCTCCAGATAATAGCAATATGGCCCTTTTTCCCATGTATCAATGGTGCTGTAGCCATGGTTAATAAGTAGTTTGTTATTGTTCACTGAGGTTATGCATTAAAATCAAGGCGCCGCTCCATTAGTTAATATGGTCAGGGATTCCCTTGGTGAGGCCATAATTCATTACGCCCTCAATGTTAAGTTTGAGGACCTCGATCAACAGGTCATTAATGAAGTTAAGCGTAGGGTACTCGACGGCTTTGGTGTTGCCCTAGCGGCATTTGCCGCTGAGCCCGTTAAGATAGCCAGAAGTGTTGCCAAGGGTCACCGGTCAAACGTGGAGGCCACGCTATGGGGTACGCTCGATACGTCATCGATTGAGTGGGCGGTATTTACCAACGCTCTCATGGTTAGGTACCTTGATTATAACGATACGTACCTGGGCAGGGAGCCCCTCCATCCAAGTGACATGATACCGGCATTGCTCGCGGCTGCCGAGTACAGGGGATTAAGTGGTAAGGACTTAATAACGGCAATAGCCGCTTCGTATGAGATAGGCGTTAGGCTTTGTGATGCAGGTAGTCTTAGGCTTCATGGCTGGGACCACGTTAACTACATAGGCATTGCCGTCACGGCAGGGCTCGCAAAATTAATGGGGCTTAATGATGATGAGGCCTTGAATGCCTTATCGATCGCCACGGTACCCCACGCAGCCATGAGGCAGTCCAGGGTTGGTGAACTAAGCCACTGGAAGGCCGCTGCAACGGCTAACTCCTCCAGGAATGCCGTATTCGCGGTTTTACTGGCCAGGGAGGGCTTCACAGGGCCAGATGCGCCGTTGAAAGGCGAGATGGGTTTCATAAGGCAGTTATTGGCTGGAGAGTTCAATGATAAGTTGATCCTAGATTTGAATTCCATGCCAAGCCCCAAGAGGATCCTCGACACCTACATAAAGCCACACCCAGTGGAGTACCACGCACAGTCAGCAGTTGATGCGGCTAAGATGATTAGGCAGGAGTACGGTAAGGCCATTGAGCCTGACGATGTAGAGTCAATAACCATAGACACCTTTAAGGCCGCCTATGACATAATAGTTAAGGATCCCGAGAAGTGGGATCCGAAGACTAAGGAGACCGCGGACCATAGCCTAATGTGGGTTACGGCGGTAGCGCTGCTTCACGGAACTGTGGAACTGCAACATTACAGGCCCGAGAATATACGTGACCCCAGGGTACTCTCATTAATGAGAAAGATGAAGGTTAATGTGGATCCAGAGCTCGACAAGCTATACCCATCGGCAATACCCAATAGGATAACCGTGAAGTTCAAGGACGGTAGAGAATTAACGGTCCGCGTGGATCACCCCAGAGGTCATCCCAAGAATGCGATGAGCGATGAGGAGGTTGAGGATAAATTTAGGAGGTTGACCGACGGCCTACTAACACTAAACCAAGTGAACACCGTGATAAGTCTCATGAAGAATCTCGAGAATTTAAAGGATATTAAGCAAGTTCTCAAGGCAATAATAGTATAGGGTATGATGAATTAATTCATCAAACTTAAAGCAAGGGCCTTGGTTGCATTAATTCTTTTATCATTTGAATGGCTTAATGGGACAGTGAGGACTTGCGTTATTATGGGCGTTGTTGGTTATTGATAACTTTTGCATATTATAAAATGCATAAAGTTTAAATTGGCTTCCGTCTCCTAGGTTCTAGAATCATGGGAACTAGCGATATTGTTAAGTTTGAGGCATTATCGCCGGCTGAGTTCTTTAGGCGTAATCGAGAGATAGCGGGATTCAGCAACCCAACTAGGGCTATTTATCAGACGATTAGGGAACTCGTTGAGAACAGCCTCGACGCCACCGAGACATTCAAGATCCCGCCAAGCATAAAGATCTACATTGATTATGCTAATCAATCCAAAAGTTGGATCAGTATTTACGCTGAGGATAATGGCATTGGGATACCCGGTAATGAAATACCGAATGTATTCGGCAGGGTATTCTACAGCAGTAAGTATAGGATTAAGCAGCACAGGGGTATCTTTGGACTTGGCGCCAAGATGGTGGTTCTATATGCCCAGTCAACCACTAATACGCCAATACTAGTTAGGAGCGCTCCATTAAAGAGTGATGCTATTTATGAGTATCAATTGATGATAGACATAACGAAGAACGAACCGGTGATAGTTTCACAGAGGACTATCGAGAATAAGCATGGATGGCATGGCACGGCAATAAAGGTGGTCCTTGAGGGCGATTGGATTAAGGCCAAGCGGAGGGTTGAGGAGTACCTTAGGAGGACAGCCATGGTGGCGCCATACGCGGAGTTCATCCTCAGGGGGCCCGACGAGGATGATGTCATTAAAATACCCAGGGTAACAACGAAGATGCCTGACCCACCCAAGGAGGGCTTGCCCCATCCCAAGAGCGTCGATGTTGAATTAATAAAGCAGTTAATACAGAGGGATCCGAATGTACCAATCTTCGAATTCCTCATTGAGAATTTTGACGGTGTAGGCGAGATAATCGCAAAGAAGTTCCTTGATTTTGTTGGGCTACAGCCAGACATGCCAGTAGGTAAGCTCATGAATGATGAATTGATCAATTTCGTTACCAAGATGAGGGAGTTCAATGAATGGAAGAGACCGAGGGCTGATTGGTTATCGCCAATAGGCGAGGACATATTGGCAGAGGGGGTGAGATTTGTATTGAGGCCAGAGGTGGTGTTTACGGTAACCAGGAAGCCTAGTTCATACATGGGTAATCCCTTCATTGTTGAGGCTGCCCTTGCCTGGGGAGGCGCCATCGAACCAAGTGATAAACCCACCATTTACAGGTTCGCCAATAAGGTGCCGCTGATCTACGATGAGGGTAATGACATAGTTAGGAAGATAGTTGATGAGATAGACTGGACCCAGTACAGGGTTAAGTTTCCAGCGCCACTGGCCATCGTAGTCCATATATGCTCAACGAAGATACCATACGCAAGCGCTGGTAAGGAGGCAATCGCCGAGGTACCTGAGATAGAGAATGAAGTGAGGAACGCGGTTAGGGAGGTTGCAAGGAAGCTCAGGCTTTACATAACGAGGAAGGAGAAGGAGCAGGAGCTCCTCATGAAGTACGCAATATTCAGCATGTACGGTGAGGAGGTTGTCAATGCTCTCTCGTACGTAAGCAAGGCAGACCTTGATGAGTTAAGGAGCAGCATTAATGCGTTAATAAGGGAGAAATTGAGAATAAAGAGCCTAGAGGATTTATTGACAAACCATTCAATTGAAGGTGATGAGGATGGTAATAATAATGAGGATCAGAAACACGAGCCGTCATCATAGTCAACTCAGACACACCAGCAGACATCATTTAAGGTATAAACCTAAAACGGGGCTTATAAGCCCACCCTCTTTATTTCGTCCAATAACTTTTACTGGACAGTTTTTCATCAATTGCTTTACTTAGTACGTAGAGGACCCTTATTGTGCTCTCACTACTCGAACCAACTCTAAACAAATGCGTTATATCTTCTCTCTTATCACTATTTCCGAAATTTGAAACACCGAGAAATTTACCTAGTAATGCCTTAGCCACATCCTCTTCTCTGAAGGGTAACACCATAACGGCAATCTCATTGCATATGTCATGTAGATAATCAACATGCCAGAACCTATTAACAACCTTACTGAGGTGCCTAATTATGCGTGCGGCGCATGCATTGCCACAGGAACCAACGTAAGCATAAAGCCCATTACCTATTGTGAACTTCCTACCCCTGGTGATCACATTACCATCCCTGCACTGGAATATAACCACGTAACTTAGCGCCTTTACCATACGTAGGTCACATTAACAACGGCACTCTCCGGTATTTCACCATTAACCATGGTACCAGCATTAGTTGGCGGGTAGTACTCAGTGGCATAGCATGTAAACCCGAGGGTGAGTGTATATGTTGAGTTCGGCAGAAGTGGGACAATTAGTTGTCCGTATTGACCAGCTTCATAGGCATATGTTGAGCTCTCGTAGGTGTACACGGCAGTCATTGGGATTGATGGCATTGCCTGAGCCATTATGTATACGTAGTACGAGACCGAGCCTGAGATTACCTGGGGATTTGATAACCTATACGTTATCTCTAGATAACCAGGTTCCTTTGTTTCAAAATAGAGTTCCCTAGTTGATTGAAGCGAATAGCTGTTGCAGTTCATTATTGATAATGTGGCGTTTAAAACTAGGTTACTCGTAATAATCTCCCTATGGTTTAATGAGTCCTGGTATTGTATCGAGCCCTCATTGGCCATACACTCATTCAACTCCTGAAGCACTGTCGTATACTTAACAAGAAGGTTCGTATAATTATTTAGTAATTCATCGTATTTAGTTGAATTAACATAGGCATTACCTGCCACGACTTCGTTCTTAATGATATAAAGGGAATGCACTAAATACACGAGTACTATCGCTAGTGCCAGTGCTAGGATTACTATGATTAGTGTCTTTATGTTGGGCACCTACGGATAATAATGAAGGGTAAAATAAAAGTTAATTCATCGTAATGCGGAGATAGGCTTTTATAATTTCATAGAACCTGCAATAATGATTAGACGTGTCGTTACCAAGTTACTGTAACGAGCCTGAGGTTCTCGTTAGGATCGCTAATGAACAGACGAACCCTGAGTGGGGCATACCTCCAGAAAAGAGGTCCACGGATCTGCACCTTAGGTATGGCTTTGTGGTTATTGATAAGCCAAGGGGCCCAACAAGTCATGAGGTCGCTGCATGGATCAAGAAGATGCTTAATCTCGATAGGGCAGGCCACTCTGGTACGCTTGATCCAAGAGTTTCCGGCGTGTTGCCGATAGCGCTTGGAGAATCAACGAAGGCAATGCCTGCGATTAATAACCTGGATAAGGAGTACATAATGGTTATGAAGCTTCACGGTGATGTAGATGATGGCAAGTTAAGAGCTGTCCTTAGAGAGTTCACGGGCGCCATATACCAGAGACCGCCATTGAGGAGTGCGGTTAAGAGGCAGTTAAGGGTTAAGCATGTTTATGAGCTTGAGCTTCTCGAGAGGGATGGTAAGTATGCATTAATAAGGATGAATGTGGAGTCGGGGACGTACGCAAGGAAGCTTGCTTATGATATTGGTGAGGTTCTTGGAGTTGGCGCCAACATGAGGGAGCTCAGGAGAATTAGGGTTGGTTGCTTCACTGAGAAGGAGGCAATTACGTTGCAGGATCTTAAGGATGCATACACGCTCTATAGGGATTATGGCATTGAGGATCTCCTGAGAACTTATGTAAAATCTGTTGAGTACATGGTCGGACATTTACCCAAGGTCTGGGTCAGGGATTCTGCAGTCGATGCGATTTGTCATGGAGCCGCATTGGCTGTTCCTGGCATTGTTAAGTTAACGAATAATATAAAGAGGAAATCATTAACGGCAATCATGACTTTAAAGAATGAACTAGTGGCTCTAGGCTATGCGGAAATGACAAGCGATGAAATAATGAATGCCCAGCGAGGTATTGCAATTAAGACTACCAGAGTAATTATGAAAAAAGGCACGTATCCATCAATGTGGAAGAAAACGAAAGCAGAGGGTAAGGTTGAGGAGAAGCAGCAAGACAATACCAAGAGGAAGGAGCAGTAATAGCTTTATTACTTCAATTATGATTAAGAGCTATTGATTGATGAAAATCAAGAATCGCTGATCGATGAGGAACAGCGGATCACCTGATTTTTCTTTCCCTCTAAAGTCTGCAATTTAAATTGGAGTACATAAGTAGGAATTAGGCGATTAAGTGATTAATCAACTGGAGTTCTTCCTGGATGAATGCCCAGCATCCCCACTTAGCCACATACTGGCTCTGCAAGGTAGTGTCGAGGACAATAACGAACTTCCATACCTAAGCATGAGCTCCATCAATGACGTAACTATTTACCTAACCCACGCATGCAACCTGGAATGTAGACACTGCTACTTATTAGCGGGTAAGCCATTAAGTAATGAATTAGGTACCGATGATTGGTTACTAATACTTGATAAATTAAGGGATCTTGGAGCTAAGTATGTCTACCTATTGGGTGGTGAACCAATGCTATTAATCAGAAGGGGTTTATTGAAAATAATAAGTCATGCGAAGGACCTCGGTTTCTACGTATCAATGAGCACTAATGGTACATTGGTTAATAGGGAGAATGCGCTTCAACTTAAGAGGGCTGGACTTGATCAAGTTCAGGTGAGCCTTGATGGTCCGAACCCTGCAGTTAATGATGTGATTAGGGGTTTTGGTAGTTTTAATAAGGCCGTTAGGGCCGTCGATATGCTTAGGGAGGTTGGTATTGCCGTGTCGCTATCATACACCGTAATACCTGGTAATGCCTATTATGTAGTCGACATGGTTAGGTTAACGGAAAGGTTAGGCGTCCCAGTGCTCACCTTCATACGCGTTCAAGAGTTTGGTAGGGCCCGTGAAAACGGCCTATCGCTTAGTAATGAGTTGGCAAGGATGGTAATTAATGACCTAATGCGCATTAAGACCAGGGTTAAGCTTGTCCTGAATGGCTTTAGGTTTAGTCTCAGTGATCTATACAATGCGTATAAGAGGTCCAAGGAGAAACTTAATGCCCTTAGGATCATTAATTACTCGACATGCCCCGCGGGCAGAAGCAGATTCGTAATAGATTCAGACGGTAGTATCTATGGGTGTGAACTGGCCATGAATAAGGAGTTCTACGAGGGCAATGCGCTTAGGGATGATCTTAAGGTCATCTGGAGGAACGGTTTTAGATCGTTTAGGAATAGGAACTATGTGAGTATAAAGCCATGCAGTACCTGCCCAATGGCTGACCTATGCAATGCTGGTTGCCCTGCCCGGGCATTTACAGCCTTCGGCTCCGTAAATTCACCTGATCCTTATTGCCCAATTGTTGGGAGATTGATTAATAAATCCAGGTAATGATTATTCCCTGCCTGGTGTAATGATTATTGATGTATTTAGGGAACTGAATAGGAACATCCTTAGCCTGGTCAGGAGGGCTTATTTAATGGATCCTGTCAGGTATGTCTACCTGTACTACGACATTGTTTACTACCCAGAGTTCACGGAGGCTTACCTAAACGTGACTAATAACGACATAGTTGGCTACCTATTAATATTCAGGGGATTACGATACACGGCAATTCACATAATCGGTAATGCACCCCTCAATGCCTTTAATGAAATTCCACTAAGCAACCACCTAATGATTCATGCAGAAACCGAGCCTAAGCACGTGAATCATTTAATCAATAAGCTATCCAGTAAAGGCACGATATCATTATCCAGAGACTTAACAATGATTTGTTGGAGTAATTCCTTTAGAGAGTTCATTATTAATGATGGTGTTGTTATTCGCAGATTATCGATTAATGACATTAGGGAATTCCTTAGGGTAAAGAGTATACAGGGAACGCGGATAAGTAAGGCTGAGGCGTTAATTAGGTTATCATCGCCTCATTGGCATTATTATGGATTATTCATGAATAGTGAATTAGTGGCCATTGCAGGTACGTACTTGAAGCTACCGGAGGTTTGGGTTGTGGGTGATGTATTCACAATCCCTAATTACAGGAATAGAGGATTCGCAAAGGCAGTAGTCTCTGCAATAACTAAGGATGTAATTAATAGTAGTGCCGTGGCGATGCTTCACGTTGATGAAGATAACACACCAGCAATTAGGGTCTACAAAAGGCTTGGTTACATTGCGGTTCAAGAGATGATACTGTTGAATTATAATCCTTAGAATTATAATTTATTGATTGATTTCATTAATTCCTTATTATTTTTATAATATTTCATGAATACTAAATATTTTTCGTCATATAGCTTTCTTAGATCTCTGATTGGCTCATATACCTGTTCATTTTTTCTTGTGCTCTTTATATCATTAAGATTAACTGCGCCTAAGCCATAGGCCGCTAACATAGCTGCTCCCTTTGCTGTTATATGCCTTGGATTCTTTACAGTAATCACCTTAATATTCAATATATCAGCTATTATTTGCGGCCATATTTTTGATTGGGCGCCTCCGCCGCCCATTATTACGTAATCAACATTATGATTTATGAACCTTAAATAAGACTGAAACGCCCACTTAATATTTAACGCTACGCCTTCCATAACAGCCCTCACAATATCGCTCCTTGAATTATATATACCTAGATTGAAAAATCCACCTCTAAGGTATGGATCTTCAACAGGTGCTCTTTCTCCAAGTAACCAGGGTAAGAATAGCAATCCATTTGACCCCTCTACCGATTCTAAACAAAGCCTATCGATCTCGTCGTAATCCTTAATGGAGAGAGTTTTCATGGTGTAATCAAGGCAGCTCCCCGCATTTTCCTGTTCAACTGGTACATAGTATTTACCAGGGAGTGCCGAGGGTAGCGATGCAATATTATGGAATATATCTGTTTTCTTAAATGGTACGTGCGTTGTTATCCATGACGATGTTCCAATGTATAGGTGCGTTTCGTAATAATCAACAGCGCCGACACCTATTGGTGAGCATGGTAGATCACCACAACCAGCAATCACCCTAATGTGACTCGGCAATCCTATTTCCTCAGCCACTTTGGGGTCTATTGAACCAACAATAGTAGTTGGTGAAACTAGATCAGGCAATTTATCTCTGGGTATACCAACAAGTCTTAACAACGGTTCATAATAAACCACATTATTTGGGTTCCTATTATCAGTAATCCACAATAAGACTGATGTATCCCAGGATGCGGCAATCTTACCTGTTAATTTCATTACTATGAAATGAATTGCGTCAAGAAACTTATGCGTCTTATTGAATATGTCAGGCATGTTATTTTTTATGTAGAGAATATGGGCTATGGAATCCTTACCCGACCTTGTCGGTGCTCCGCCAGTTACGTGTATCCACATCCATAGTTTATCTATACGGTATCCAGATATTGATGGAAAGTTCCCAATCAATTTCTTTATTTCGTCCTTACCCCTTGTATCCATCCATATGATGGCATTATACAATGGATTTCCATCCTTATCAATTGGTATTGTATCCGACCACTGTCCAGTAACACCAATAGCCATTATTTTATTAACATCAATTTTCATATTAGTAACAATATCCCTTAGGGAATCCTTAACAGCACCCCACCATGCTAATGGGTCTTGTTCTACCTTTCCATCCTTACCAAGAATTAATGGATAATACCTAGTGGATGATGCTATTAATGTTCCATCCCTACTAAATAAAGCAACTTTACATGAAGATGTACCGAGGTCAATACCAATATAGTATTCACTTAATGAAGCCATAGTTATTCCCACGGATTATACAGCCAATCAATTACGTACTTTAAAATAAGGTCTAGCTGATCCTTAGGCAGAAACGCTGTTGCTCCATAGATGGGCGCCATGCCAGTTGTAGGTTGGCCCTTCTCTATGGCGTCCTTTATTGATTCGCGTAAATCATTTATGAAGCTCTCTTTAACACCTGGTAAAGTGTGCCTATACGTGAGTGCTATATGAAATCCTGGTGGATTTATTAAACCTATTAAGTGCCAATTCCTCTGTGCCATGTAATCCATTATAACGTATGGATTTATGGAATCTGAGGATATGGCAATTATCCACAGTGGGTCACCAAGTATCTTCAATTCACTTATTTTCCTAGTCTCATTAACTATGTATTTACCGGTCTCAAGTATCTCCTTTGTTATTTTCATATAACCCTCCTCACCGAGATAGAGCATTGCAGCCCATGTGGCGGCTATGGTAAAGCCAGGCTTACTACCCAGTGTTGTTGGTGTGAAGTAAATACCCCCAGTCCAGTCACCAACGGTATATACCTGATAACTAAATAGCTCTGGGTCCCTATAAAGTATTACCGAGGAACCTTTAGGAGCATATCCGTATTTATGAGTATCTAAGTTAATCGAAGTCACTCCCTCTACGGCAAAGTCGAATTGCGGTATATCATAACCCAATTTGCGCGCAAATGGTAATATGAATCCTCCCAATGCAGCATCAACATGCATACTGATCCCATGATCCATAGCTACCTCAGCCAACTCCTTAATGGGGTCTATAGTTCCCTAGGGAAAATTCGGCGCAGAACCCATGATTGCTATTGTGTTTTTCGTAATAGCGTTCTTAACCTTCTCCACATCAACCCTAAATTTATCATCAAGATCTACGATCTTCACCCTTATGTTAAAGTACTCGGCAGCCTTAAGGAAGGCTGCATGCGCAGATTTAGGAATAATTATTTCGGGCTCTATGATACCCTTCTTATGCCTATAGTAATCCCTATAGGTCTTCATTGCTAATAAAATGCTTTCAGTACCGCCCACAGTTATTGAACCTCTCACATTGCCGTCTCCATGAAGCATATTAGCGCACATGGCCACAACCTCACTCTCCAACTTAACTAAGCTTGGCCAAACATCAGGATGCAATGGATTGGCAAGTGGATATATTGAAAAGACCTCCTCATATAAAGACACTAAATCATCGCTCCCATTATAGACAGCACCCGATACTTTACCGTTTTTCCATGATTTATCTTCCTCAGATGCCATTTTTCTCAAAATGGAAAGTAATTCATCCCTACTAACTCCTTTGGATGGTAACGACCTAAATTCAGGAAAAGCCCTCTTATAGGGCTTGAATAATTTTCCTAACCCAGCCATAAGATTAGATATATCAGATAATGCCATTACTCTGAAATCTATTAATTTATTTAAAAATATCATAAATATATAAAATATAATACTTTATTTAAATCAATAATTTCGAGAACAGATATTTTTCCCTTGTAATATTACACATGATTGCAATAATTTCTCTTTTTAAACGAACGCAATAACCTCCCCTATTTTATTATAAATATATCACGATATTGAATTTATACTACGAGATATATTTATTTAAGTTTATAAAAGAGTTAGTGAAATAGAATTCTTAAAATTACTGATATACATGTTATATAAATATTTTATTTATAATAAGTATTTAAAAGAATTAAGTAAATATTGTTATTTTTATATGAATATGATATATGAAAACCGCTGGAGATGGGTCGTGCTCTCTGGTTATACTCTTATTGCTATGTCGTCTCAGATTATATGGCTAAATTTTGCAGGTATTGCTGTGCCGCAAATGGTATCTTTATTTCATACGAACTTAACAATGATAGGATTAATGGCCGCCATATGGCCATTAATATTCATTCCTCTTTCAATACCTGCAGGCTTCATAGTTGATAAATATGGGTTTAAGCTTGCGGTATCGATAGGTGGTGCATTACTCGCGTTATTCTCCTGGTTGAGGCTACTTGCCAGTACTAATTTCTATACTATTACTTCTATTTCAAAGCCTAGCCGGTACAAGTCAACCCTTTATATATAATGGCATAACTAAGCTTGCTAATAATTGGTTTCCTGAAAATGAACAAACATTAGCAAATGGTATTGGCACAATGGGGCAAATAATCGGTATGGTATTAGCATTAGTAATAACGCCCATCATGGTTCCTAAACCTTCATTTCACGACTTAATTCTAAACATAATTACATTCTCGTTAATAGTTACTATATCCTTACTTTTCTTTATCACTACGGCGCGCGAGTCACCAGTTAAGGGAAGAGCTCGTGAGATTATCTCGCAGCAAAACTTCAGCCTTCAAATAAGGACTATTATTAGGCAACGAAACATCATAATATTAATGATACTATTCTTAATAGGAGTTGGTGTATTTAGCGCCCTGGCTCAATGGATTGAATCAATACTATATTCTAGAGGTATAGCAACGCTCTATGGAGACCTTGCTGGAATGTCAATGCTCATAAGCGGTATAATTGGAATGGTGGTAATACCATTCATTTCCGATAAGTATCATATGAGGAAGGGAATAATACTAATTAATCTATCATTATTAATTTTCTTATTTGCCCTGTTTTCATTGAGAACCATATATATTATTTACTTGGTTATTTCAATAGGGATTGGTTTTCTATTATTATCATTAGCACCTGTTGGTCTTCAATTATCCCTCGAGACAGTAGGTGGTGAATCAGCGGGTGTAGCAGCTAGCTTATTATGGCTAGCATCACAGGTCGGAGCATTCACCATAATTATAGTAATGAGCGATTTATATTATTACTCAATTACGTTAGGCAGGGTGCTAAAGATGTATTATCTTATTTATGATCCCTGGTTCATACCAATAATATTCATAATGATACTAGGCATAATTTCATTAATATTTAGTGCATTTCTAATTGAACCTAAAAAATAACCATTAATTTTTACATAATCGAGTACTTATTCAATATTAAATCTCGCGATATTAAATCATCACCGCATAAATATTTACCAATTGAAATGAAAACGATGCGATTCGTGGGCTTTTCAATTACTGGTGCGGGGGGTGGGATTTGAACCCACGCAGGCCTTCGCCAGCGGATCTTGAGTCCGCCCCCTTTGACCTGGCTCGGGCACCCCCGCAAGATCAATAATTCCGTGCTCCCTTTTTAATCTTTGCCTTATGAGTCAATGTCAAGAATTATGGTAATTTGATTTTAGACTCGCGTTATATGAGGTTACGTACTTTTGTACTTTCATTTATTACATTGTAATCCACCGATTAATCCTCCCATGTTGTAATAATTCGTGGAATTTACGATAATACCTATTGGGTAAAGGGACTGCGAACCGCTTGTACTCGTTACCTTTGGGCTTCCAATAAATGTGACGTATAATGGCGTATACTGTGAGGGTAAGTAGACGTACACAGTGGCGGTTAGGCCAAAGTTGTACTGGTTCACGAGTGCCGTATTCACAAATGCGCCGGCTATGGTTAAGGCTGAGGAAACCCCTATGCTAAGGGCATTTATAAATGTTAAAAGTGTTTGACTTAAATCCATGGCTTCCGCTATTTCAGGTGCTGCCAAGGCAAATAAACCGCCTATCATAAATGTCCAGCCAATTATGTTTGGGCTATAAGCACTTGTTATTGATGACAACGAGTATCCTATGTAGTATTGATTACCTGAATACCCTGTAAGCGGTGGTGCTGGCCCGCAGTATGAGCTTACTGTTGAGTATGCATCGTCAAGGTTGATGAGTATTTTTCCGTAATTTCTCGCCACATAGATTATGCCTAGGAAGGAGCCTGTCATTGAGCCATTGCCAACGTCCAGGTATGGGTAGACGTAGAGGTATGAGCCGGAGAAGTCCGTGGGCAGCGGCGCCAGGGTTTCCGTACCATTAGCCCAGAAGCCCGTTGGCTCAGAGTAAAATGAGGTAGCTTCATATTCCTGGAAGGCCACGTAAGCGACGTAGGAGGGCAAGCCAATGTAGAAAAACCCGCTGCCCGGCATGGTGTAGTAAATAATGCCTGAGCTTACCCCTTCATTTAAAGAGCCATATCCAATCTGCACGGCGACAATGCCGTTGGACATGAGAATAGTGTACGTATTACTAAATGTGTATGTTGGGCCCACAAGCACAAGCCCGTTAGGGACGTTTATACCACTCTCATTAAGCACGCCAAAGAGTCCCGAACCCTTCTGCGCAGTCCCGCCAATATTGCCAATTATTATTTTTGCGTTGATGTTCCATAAATCAGAACCCCAACCAACGAACATTAAGGGTATGCCACCCTCAAACTCACTACATTGCTCGAGGACCCAATAGTAAGTAACAGTCTCGGTACTTGACGGTATTGGTGGATACGCAATGTTACTGCTTGATGAGCAACTGCCTACGTACGTGAATCCAAATGGGTCATTACTACCATTGACCTGACCCGCCTGGGTGCTCTGCGTACTTACCTTCACAGCGGTGCCTTTGAGGGGTATCGCGTGGACTGGCCTTACTTTGTTGAATTCCGCATTTATCGATATTTCTATAGGCTTTTTCTCGATTATCCAGCTTGGGTTGTAGGGTATTGCCGCTATCACGGTCCAGGTCTCGTTATTACTTCCGTAGGTTATGAAGGCCATTAGTGACGGCATGACGTTATTACCGTACTCGCCTAGCCAGATAGTGGCTACCTCGCTCATTATTGCGCCGGTCAAGTTTATGCTCACTGTGCCTACTCCGTAGTAGTAACCCACCGTGTATATCCTCCTTGGTGTTATTGCGAATAGGCTTACGGTGAATGGGGCTGGAGTCCCGTTCACGTAGCCGTGGACTACTACCGTGGGTGCCGGGAGCATGGTTACGTTGTAGTAGTTTATTTCGTAGGCCTGCCCTGCGAGCGTCATGAAGAGCCTTGGTTGAGTTGATACTTGGGCTTGGGCTAGGGCTATGATGGTTATGGATAAGGCCGCCATCGAGAGCATCACTAGGGCTATTAGGCGTGGGTTACGGACCCACCTGGGCATAGACATCAACTCAGTACTTACTTACGGATTTTTTTACCTTAGTTGTTCATAAAAGGTGAGCCGAGCAGGATTGAACAGTGGCTTGGCCGAGGCTTCGCGGCATTGATCGACTTGGTTTTTACCTATTTCTCGATAATGGCTTTAAGACCTTCCTTGGGTTGTCGTCCACGATCTTCTTCATGACCTCCCTCGGTATTGGTATGTTTAGGAATTCCCTTAGGTTTGCCTTTATGTCGTGAACCCCAGGGCCTGGGTAGTCACTGCCGTAAATTGCCTTGTCGCCTATCTCCGTAAGCCTTGGCAGGTACTCCAGGACCCTTCTCGGTGGTATGCTTGAGAGGTCGGCAATTATGTTCGGCCTTATCCTGATTAATTGGAACGCCGTGGGTACCCAGTTGGGCCTGCCCACGTGGGACATTATTATTGTCAGCCTTGGGAAGTCCACCGCAACGTCATCCACGAATATTGGGTCACCATACTTATTCCTAGCCCTTGAGAAGGCGCTTGTTCCAGTGTGTATATACACCGGTAGTCCGTGGTCCTCTGCAAATTGATAAACAAGCTCAAGCTGCCTTAAACCACCCTCCTCCGGCCTATACGCGTTTGGCTTGAGCCACATGTGCGGTGGATGCACCTTAATCGCACTTATGCCGGCCTCGTACTGTCTCTCAAGCCAGTACCTGGTCTCCTCGATGGATAGTTCATTAGCCTCCACGCCACCTATCACGGCAAATCTATCCGCGTAGTCCTTAACAGCATCAATCACCCTTATTGCGTAGTCCTCCTTTACAGTACCCAGCTTTCTCGCTGGGAATGCCATGACACACACATAGTCAATGTTTGTCTCGTCAAGAGCCTTGGCAACGTCCTTCACACTCATTAAAATTGCTTCACGAGGCGCACCCCATTCTCTCATCGCGAAATTCATCAGTTCCTCGGTTATTGTCTCCCTAAATACGATATGCGTGTGAGCATCGATATAACCCATCAGCTTCCCAACTTGGGTTTATGTGTTTATACGTTTTTGCTATATTTAGAATCTGGTTATGTTTTTATGCACCCGTTAATGTATTTTGCCTAGTATGAATGAGCAATCATTGAGGGAGTTAATTGCTGAGATCTTTAGATTGGCATACACGAGGAGGTTAGTTGACCTACTTGGCGGCAATGCAAGTGCCAGGTTGAGCGGTGACGAGGTTTTGATAACGCCAACGTCAACGCCTAAGGTCATTATAAAGCCGCAGAACATTGTTAAGATTAGGCTTGATGGAACCGTGGTGTCTGGAGGAAAACCCAGTAGTGAGTGGAGGATGCACGTGGCTATTTACAGAGTTAGGGATGATGTAAGGTTCGTGCTTCACACGCACCCACCAAACATATTGGCACTAACGAGGGCTGGGCTGAAGATAGATATGTCACTTAGTGAGGCGATTTCATACGTTGGTGAGGTCATCGATGTGCCCTTCCTAAGGCCTGGAAGTAATGAATTGGCCGAGGCCGTGAGTAGGGCTTTATCGAGGAAGAACGTAACTGCAGTCATCCTTAGGAATCATGGATTGGTTACGGTGGGCGTAACGCCATACGAGGCATTCAATAGGGCGGAGGTACTTGAGGACCTTGCGTATATAACATTAATGTCGAGTTGCCACGGTAAGTAGTTCACAGGTTAACGAGGACTTCAACCTCATCGCCATCTTTGAGACTCAATTCATCCCTTAATCTATAGGGTGATATTACCTCGATCGTGTCAAAGCCATGGTGTGTCCTCTCGATTACCAACACGGCGCCTGGCAGGCCGTGTATAGAGGCTTTGAAGCACTTAACACCACCGTAAGTTCTCACGCCGTTGCTGAAGCCCTCTATGTATATTCCGGGCAGTACATCTAGGTATAATTTGTATTTAGCGTATTCAGGTTTCAACTTGATATTTAGGGTTCCTGGGTACGGTTTAAACCCAAGCTTTTCAATGAATTGTTTAACATAACCATCAAGGCTCATGTAGAAACTACCTTCACCTAACCCAGAGATGACATTGCCCACGAGCCTAATCACCAGTCTCTCATCAAGGTATTGCCTAATCGTGTCTATAACGAATCGAAGAGCCTCCGAAGCCCTCTGTGTAAACTTAATGGTTAATTGCCCATTAACAGACGCCTTAACTATTAATCCTTCGTCAGTGAGCCTATTTATGATTTTGAATACGTTCTGAGGTGTCGTCCCTATGTCATTAGCAAGCCTCGTTAGGTTTATTGCTGTGTAGTCCCTATCGTTGATTCCGTACTTAACCAAGAGAATTAGGTATGGGATCCTGCGGAGTAGCTTGTAGTCAATGCCCAGTGATGCCCGGCTTACAGTATTTTCCATAGACTCAGGCTTTTTGGCATAAAACCCACTTATTAACGCTTTCCTTGGGATTAAACCTCACTTGTTCAATCAGAGTGAGACAGTCTCATCAAATTTAACCCTAATTCAGTGGCTGCCCTGCATCATCACTTAGGCTTTATCCTGGTTTCTGTGCTTAAAAGCCTAAGCTTCCTCCGTAGGTCCCTCTCCTTCCATGAACTCCTCCTTAATCTCTTGCTCAAGTGTCTTCAGTGCCTCTTGGGCGTTATCAGAGGCCTTCCAATAAGCGACCTTGCCTCTCTTGATCTCCCTGATCAATCCATCTCTTTGTAGAAGCTTGAGCGCATAGAAGACTTGGCTGTGGCTTAGGTTCGTTTTCTTAACGATCTCGTTAGTGGGTAATTCACCCTCCTTAATCAATAACTCCAGGATCTCCTTCTTTCTCTCAACGATCCTAACGGTCTGCTTGCGAGGCATTACGGTGATTTTTAACTGTTTATTTTTAAAGATTAAGATACCGACAAATCGGTATTATTGTATCACCTTAATTAGGTTCCTAAACCTCAGATAAAGTGCGTAATCTATGTACGACTTATTCTCGAGGTAATAACTAACTGTTCTAGCCCTGCTGGCCCTCTCGGGCAGTAGGTCTGTGGTAACTAGGCTGAAGGCATTGGAACCTGCGCCGCTGCCGAAGGATACCATGAGTATCCTGGAACCAGGTTTTGCATTCTCCAGTATGTTGGCCAGTCCTATCAGTACTGCACCATTGTATGTATTGCCTATCCTGTCAACAACTATACCGAGCTTAACCTTCTCGAGGGGTATACCGAGCATTTGGGCAGCCCTTATTGGAAACCTGGCGTTTGGTTGGTGAAACACCACGTAATCAAAATCACTTGGCTTGAACCCGGTTGCCTCCATAAGCGCCTTCGCGGCATTCACAATATGCCTAAAGTAGGCTGGTTCTCCTGTGAATGACTCACCATGCACCGCATAGGGTATGCCGTCCCTACGCCAGAAGTCCGGTGTATCGGAGTTATAAGCATATATGTATTCGATTTCGGCTACGACGTTCTCAGAACCAATTATGTAGGCAGCGGCGCCACCGGACACGGTATAGTCGAGGTGGTCCCCCGGCTCTCCGTGGCTATGATCAACGCCCACGGCAAGACCATACTTGATGAGTCCGCTCTTAACGAGTCCCGTAGCATTAACAACGGCGTCCGAACCTGCCTTACACGCGAACTCCATGTCCACGGCAAAGGACTGTTTCTTCATTCCTAGGGCATCAATTAATATTGATGCTATTGGCTTGACTGCGTAGGGCTTTGATTCTGTACCAACGAATACCGATCCCAATTCTCTAGGGTCAATGCCTGCTCTCCTCAGTGCATTCCTTGAAGCCTCCACGGCCATTGTTACTGCATCCTCATCAGGCCCGCCAACACTCCTCTCCTCAACCCAATATAAGTCCTTGATCCTTAATGGATCATCGCCCCATACCCTAGCGATCTCCTTTGTGCTTATTCTGAACCTTGGTATGTAGACGCCCCAGCCTACAATGCCTACCTTGCTCACAGTACCTGTTGTTTTATTTCCTTAATAAAATTTAGGGTTCACAGTTACCTTCTGAAGGTGCTAATTTTCTTAATGCAAGTTATTTTCTTTCTTGTTCTTTTATTTTTGACATTCTTAACCTAGGTTCTGAGCAATACACATTGGTAATTATTGTCCTTAAAAATAATTAAAGGTGCTTATAATGAGCATTATTTAAAATTAATGATCTGCATCATTTTATTGGTCATTGCACGATGTTCAATGCAATAATTAGTATTATGAAATATTTGTGGTTAGCACATTCGGTAATTAAATTAGGTAATAAGTGGAATTGAACTTATTAGTAAACGCATGATATTGACTCATTGAATTAGCATGGTGAAGATAATTATATAAGCTGAGCCGAGGATTAAGCAGTGAGGATTAATCATGGGTTCTAATAATAATGAGGTAAGTCTCAGGGTTGCGGAGGCTAGGACGAGGGATGTTGGTAGACTCATTGTTAGGATACCACAACGCTACATGAGGGCGCTTGGTATTGAGCCTGGGGAGTACGTTGAGATAGTTGGTAATAAGCGTAGCGCCTATGCCCAGGTATGGCCTGCCTACACTGATGATGAGGATAAGGACTACATAAGGATGGACGGTGTATTAAGGCAGAATGCCGGTGTTAGTATAGGTGATGTTGTTAAGGTAAAGAGGGCAAGCCTAAGGTCTGCGCAGAGAGTCACCATTGCACCGGTGGGTGAGTACATCAGGGTCGACCCAGACTACCTAAAGAGGGCTTATCTGCTTGGTAAGCCCGTTTGGAAGGGCTCAATCATTGAGATACCGTATTACACGGGCTCCATTAGGTTCATGGTGACCAGCGTGACGCCAGGCCCAGCGGCATATGTCGGCATAGACACAGAGGTGCAGGTAAGAGAGGAACCTGTTAGGGAGATGGAATTAACAATGCCAAGGGTTACCTGGGAGGACATAGGTGACCTTGAGGAAGCCAAGAGAAAAATCAGGGAGTTAATTGAGTTACCGTTGAGGCATCCCGAAATATTCAAGCACCTTGGTATTGAGCCTCCTAAGGGTGTCTTGCTCATTGGTCCTCCGGGTACGGGTAAGACGCTTTTGGCGAAGGCCGTGGCTTCAGAGGCCAATGCCTACTTCGTATCAATCAATGGCCCAGAAATCATGAGTAAGTATTATGGTGAGTCTGAGGCTAAGTTGAGGGAGATTTTTGAGGAGGCTAAGAAGAATGCTCCTGCCATAATCTTTATTGATGAGATTGATGCCATTGCTCCGAAGAGGGAGGAGGTTACGGGCGAGGTGGAGAAGCGTGTCGTTGCTCAGCTTCTCACACTAATGGATGGTTTGCAGGAAAGAGGCCAAGTAATCGTAATAGGAGCAACCAATAGGCCGGAAGCCGTAGACCCAGCACTAAGAAGACCAGGAAGATTCGACAGAGAGATATACATAAGCATGCCTGATAAGAATGCCAGGAAGGAGATATTGCAGGTACACACGAGGAGTGTGCCTTTGTGTACTGAGGAAGATGTTAAGGAGAAAATGTGCGATCCTAATAGCGATATTGTGAGTATTGATGAGTTGGCGGAGATGACTCACGGTTACACTGGGGCTGACCTAGCGGCACTCGTTAAGGAGGCTGCGATGATAAGGCTTAGGGAGGCTATAGAGAAGAAGGAGATTGATCTTGAGCAGTCGGAAATACCGTCAGAGCAATTGGCAAGGATTAGGATTAGGAGGAGGGACTTCCTTGAGGCAATGAGGTACATACAACCAACAGTACTAAGGGAGGTCATTGTAGAGGTTCCCGAGATTCATTGGAATGATATTGGTGGTTATGACAATGTGAAGCAGGAGCTTAAGGAAATGGTTGAATGGCCGCTTAAGTACCCGAGGTACTTTGAGGAGCTCGGTGTTGATCCACCTAAGGGTATTTTGTTGTTTGGTCCTCCTGGTACTGGTAAGACTTTGTTGGCTAAGGCTGTGGCTACGGAGAGTAATGCGAATTTCATTGCGGTTAGGGGTCCGGAGATTTTGAGTAAGTGGTTTGGGGAGAGTGAGAGGGCCATTAGGGAAATATTCAAGAAAGCCAGAATGGCAGCACCATGCGTAATATTCTTCGACGAAATAGACGCAATAGCACCAGCAAGAGGTTTGAGAGTTGATAGTGGGGCCACTGATAGAATAGTCAATCAGTTATTGGCCGAGATGGATGGGATTGCACCCCTGAAGAATGTAGTCGTTATTGCAGCAACAAATAGGGCGGATATAATGGACCCGGCACTGCTTAGGCCCGGCAGGTTCGATAGAATTGTATATGTGCCACCGCCAGATGAGAATGCTAGGTTCGAAATACTTAAGGTACATGTCAGGGGTTTGAGGTTATCTGACGACATTAAGGACAGTGATTATAAGTATCTCAGGGATTTGGCGAGGAGGACTGAGGGCTATACAGGCGCCGATTTAGCGGCATTGGTTAGGGAGGCCGCAATGCTGGCACTTAGGGAAACAATCAGGAGTAATACTGATCAAGTGAAGCCTGTTGGGATTGAGCACTTCGAGGAGGCTCTGAAGGTTGTTCCACCGTCACTGGCTAAGCAGGATATCACTAGGTTTGAGGAGATGGCGAGGAATTTAAGGAGGGCATTAAGGGGTCTCTGACTTTTCATATGTTACTCTCTTCCTTACAAATTCATCTACTAAGTAAATGGGTCTTGCAGGTACGCCGGCAACAACCACGCCTGGTGGTACGTCCTTAGTTACCACGGAGCCTGCCGCTACCACGGCATTTTCGCCGATTTCAATACCGGCTATTAGAGTTGAATTAGCCCCTATAACCGCGTTCCTTCTTATCCTAACCCCATCGAGTCTCTTGCTTGGTGGGTATTTATCATTGGTTATAACCACATTGGGACCCAGGAATACGTTATCCTCTATTACGGTACCCCTTGGTATGTAGACCATGCTCTGTACACTAACGTTGCTTCCAATCACGGTTTCTCCATCTATAATAACGCCCGAACCAATCCTAGTACCACTACCAATCTTTGTTCTTTCTCTAATTAATGCATTATGGCCAGTCTCTACGTTATTACCGACTTCCACATCCTCATAGATAATAACATTACTCCTGATTATGCACTCCTTACCTATCACGGCGCCATTACTATTTTCACTCATTAATTCATTGAGGTTCGTCCTATTCCTCATATTCATGAGCTTCGCCCTAATTGGGTGTCCTATGACTACGAAGGGTTCTATTATTGTGCCCTCATTAATTATTGAAGGCCCCAGCACCACTACCTCATTACTAATACTTCCACTAAGTACCTTGGCTTTTGGTGATATGTATGCCATTGGTATATTGTCATGAGATAAATATTTAAGTAATTCCTGCACATTTATTGTAATGAGTTATTATCCAACACCACCGCCCCCGCGTGAAGACCCAATAACTAGGGTACTTAGGGAGCTTATTAACCTCAGTAATAAGGTTGATCAATTATCCAAGGACTTAGGTGATCTTAATGCTAAGGTTGATGGGCTTGAGACCAGGGTTAATGAGATCGAGAAGTCATTGTCAAGCATTATTAAGGCCCAGGAATTAATTGCAGGGATAACGCCGCAGAGCATGACTGAATTAGCCAGTATGCTATCTAATACCCTGAGGGAACTGACTAGGATTGAGGCTTCATTAATTGCGTATAGGGATTCCATATCTTCAATACAAGGTAAGATCGAGAATGCTGTGGATCTCCTTGCAAAGGCGTCTACGGACCTAAGGGAGTACAGGACATTGGATGTTAGTCAGGTTGTTGAGATTACTAATCAATTATCCAACGTTGCTACTAGGCTTGCGGAGCTTCAGAGGCTTATTGAGGAGCAGGGTATTAGGTTGATCTCTGAGTATAGAAAAAGTTCTGAGACTATTGAAGGTCTTAAGTCAGTTATTTTGGATCTTTTGGATAAGGGCATTGGTAAGTCCTGACTTCTTTTTCTTTCAATTTCATTTAGAATAATAAAAGCAAAATATATTAGTTCCCTCGCTTAAAATACGTAACGTGTTTAGACAGCCTAAGGAGTACGCAGAGCTTTATCAGAGGATTAACGACATAAGCAACTTACTCCAGAATCTTCAGCAGAGTGTTCAAGCATTACTAACGAATGCCAGCCAGATCCAGAAGAGCATTCAAACTATTTCAACTGGAATTGAGAAAAGTGATAAGAGTATTCAAGACGCCATCAAGGTCATTAACTCCTCGACAGTTGACATAGCCAATAGAGTCACCCAGATGAATGCAATAGTTAATCAATTTGGCGATACAAGCAAGAAATTAATGGACTCACTATTTGACGCTCTTGACAAAATAAATAGCTTGCTCAATAAGCTCCAGGGCCTGTCGGGTAGTATGCAGCAGAGTCTCACGAGTGCGACAACGACCCTTGAGACAATAAATAATAACGTTAAGGAACTTAATGCCAAGATCGAGGGGGGTGTTGATAAGGCGTCAATGCTTGTCTCCGAGGTCTCTAAGCTAAGTAACCTACTGGCTGAGTTGAATAAGGTGTATAATGAGGTCTTGAGTAGGGAAAAGGACCTGGAAAGCAAGCTGCTTGATGTAAGTAGGAGGGAAAGCGATGTTACCGTTAAGGAGAAAAGTATAGAGGAACTTAGGCAGAGACTGGAAAGCGATAGGAAGGCACTCGAGGAGGAGAGGGCTAAGTTAGCTGAGATGAGTAATGTAATGGCGTCCTTAGTAGTGCTATCGAATCAATTGGCCTCAAGACTGAATGAGCTTGATAATAAGGAGAAGGCATTGAATGAAAGGGAGAAGGCACTTGTCGAGAAAGAGACTAAGCTTAGGGATTGGGAGATGGAGTTGAAAGCACGTGAACAGAGGCTTGAGATGGAGGCTGTCAGGATAGATGCCGAGAACGCAAGGCTTAGGGAGTTGGAGAAGAGGGAGCAGGAGATCAAGGAGAGACTTGAGCAGTTGGCCAGGAGGGAGGCTGAGCTTAAGGAGCTTGAGAAGAAATTGAATGAAAGGCAAGAGGCACTGAATAAACTTGAGACCGAGCTTAAGGACAAAGAAGGCAAGTTAAGTACCCTAGAGAATCTACTTAAGGAGAGGGAGGGTGCGCTAAAGAACCTTGATGAGGAAATTAATAAGAGGAGGAAGGAGATCATGGAGAAACTTGAACCGCTAATGACGAAACTACTTGAAGAGGAGAAGAGGCTCACGGATTGGGAGAAGAGGCTCCTTGATAAAGAGAGGGAGTTAATGAATTACCAGAGGGCGTTGATAATTAGGGAGAATACACTGGTCGAATTAAGGGAGAAACTCGATAGAGAGAGGGAGGAGTTAGAGAGCAAGATGAAGGAGGTAACAAGGATCGAGAGTGAGTGTCAGGACATACGTAGGAAGTATGAGCAATTGCTCAAGGAGAGGGAGGAGTTAATGAAGATAATTGAGAGTAAGGATAAGGAGCTAAATCAACTAAGGGCTTTAATAAAGAAATAACCTTAGATATTAAATAACAATAATAAGTACGTATGCAAACACGAGGATAATATTAACAATATTTAGCCCCAATGCAAAGAATGCGATAATTCTCTTCAGTCTTCCAACAATCAGCTCCTTATCAGTGTATGCAGTGTTAACGTCATACCAAGACTGCTTTATGGAGAGGAATGAAACAAAGAAGCTAATTAAGGCCAGTACAAGCACGGTCAGGTCAAGTGTGAAGTTGCCCTTACTGGGCAGGTACGTGCCTGCCAATGAAGACAATAGGAGGAAGTATAGGAACACTGCAAACGTTATTGCGACCACCAACAACCTAGACATAGCCATCACCCCAATGCCTCACTTAGCCTACTCAGCACAAAGTCCTTACCCAGCATTGCCAGGTACGGCGCGATCCTAGGGCCACTCGATCTACCAAAGAATACTAAGTACGTTGCCTCAAAAAATGCCCTCTCGGCACTCTTATCTTCCCTGGGTACTCTCTTCATGGCCTCCTTAATGTTTTCTTCACTCCATACATCAATCTTCTCAAGTTCCTGGCGTAATAGCCTCAATTTTTCTCTCTGTATGTTCGATAATGATTCCTTTACCGAGGCAGGTAATTCCTCAAGCACCTTAATCCTATAGGTCTCTGGTGCATACTTGCTTACCCAATTACGGGCCTTAATCAATCTATTCCTAATTCTCTCACGGGATAAATCATCCAAGTCCTTACTTAAGATCTTTGTTTCCCTCAGTCTCTTAATAACTCTCTCCATAAGTTCATCATTGGTGAGTAACTGTGGTAATGTCTGTATTAAAGCCACGGCATGTAGATACGGCAACTGAAACGGCATTTCCTTAGGGAGCGGTTTCCTCAGTTGTGCATATTCATATGATCTAGTGATTATTTCCAGGTAATCTCTCTCCTTGGGACTTGGTTCATCTACACCGTAATAAAGTCTCTCGGCCCTATCATAAATGTCGGTATATTGATAAACAGCGTCAAGGCTGAAGGTCAGTCTCTTAGTGGGTTCATGGAATATGTATATGTACCTAAGGACCTCAGGTTCAGCGATCTCAACCCACTCCCTTGGCGTGAAGCCTATAAAGTCACTACTGCCCATGTCGCCCACGTCCTTACCATTAACCACATAGCCAACCCACTCATACCAAGTACCTAGTGGTGGATCAACACCGTAGACCACCTTGGCGATCTCCACCGCGGAATCCCTGGAACCACCTGGCATTGCGTGGTCTTTACCATAGGGCTCAAAGTCAACCTGCAATGTGTACCAAATACCCACCCATTCAATCCTCCATGGGAGTTTACCCTCAGTCAACTTTGTTCTACCTAAATGACCGCAGTACGTGCATTTATACTCAACTTCATAATTATCAAGATCAAGCTTAGTGACCTCCGCGGTACCAATCCTACCGCAATTCTCGCAGATAGGCTCGAAAGGAATCCAATCCCTTGAGTACGGGTTCCTACCCCTATACTTATTAATGACCTCAATCAACCTCTCCCTATTCCTCATAGTCATCACTATGAACTCCCTCATCCTAGGATGCTCCCTGTACATCTCACCGGTTGTTATAACCTCAACATTCTTTGCGAAGTAATCAAGGTAATCACCAAAGTCCCTCCAATAATGCTCAACCCAGGACTTATGGCAACCCTTGGGATCAGGAACACGCTCAAGAGGCCACTCAATGTACTTCCTACCAACCTCGGGATTCAGGAACTGCTCGAGCTGCTTATCCTTACCCTTCCAGGGATCCACCGTGTAAAGGGTCAAGACCTGCCTAACCCCTAGGCCCGCGTCCCTTAGTTTCTCGGCTATGACGCTATTTAGTATTATCTCGCCCCTAAGCCTACCAATATGCTGAAGCCCCGAGACACTTAGGCCACCATTAAGTATACAATCATCCCTACCTTCATTGCGGCATCTCTCGAGGACTTGGTTCGCTATCCTATCGACCCAATGAGTATAGCTCATTAATGATAAGGAATCAAGGACTAATTTATAAGTTATCCCAATTAAAATCATGCCGCTGGAGAACCATTAACTACAGTTAATTAAATCGAAGGAGAACGAAGCGATTAACCTCCCTCTGCAGGTGGTAGGAACACAACCTCATCATCATCATTGAGCTTTGTAGCCAAACCATTAAGCCACTCAATAGCCTTACCATTAACCAACACCACATACTCACCCTTCAGTTTGTCATCACCGTCAAGTACAGCCTCGGTGAACTTGGGATTGAATGTATGCGAGATCAAATCGATAAGATCACGTATAGAAAGACCATTAGTAACTTCAAGTTCTAGCTTAAATGTGCCAATAAGTTCATAAAGATCGCCGAAAAACTTAACCCTAACCCTCACAAACCGAGATAAAGACACAGTACATAAAAATCTAACCCAGTGGAGGAAGGCTAAAAACCCGCAAGGAGGCGTTGAAAAGGCAAGACCCAACTCACTCGCTCTTGGTCTTAATAAACCTAAAATCCTTAATTGACAGTGGGGTTTTCTTCAGTATATCCGCCAAATCCTGGGTGCTGAGGAAGGGAATACGATAACTCGCCAAAAGCTGGAGAAACGACCTTCACCATTACGTAGGTCAAGCCTTATCAACACGCCAGTACGACTCCTCCAAAAACCCTTTTGAGTTGACACGTCATATAGGTCCACGACACTCACATCAGAGTGGTAAACCGCATCCACACATCGCACTTGCACCGAGTTCAGCCGCCACTTCCCTCAATGATTTGCCTACCTCAGCATCCTCAACAGAGAACAACCTGCCATTATACGTACCATTCCTCAGACCAGCACTGCGATCTGCAAAGAGCTTTATCCTTCCTAAATCATTCAGGAAACTGATATTGATAAGGCCAAAATCCGTTTGACCGAATGCACTATATGACCTGAGTCCCCAGAATATAAGTCTATCATTGGTTATGATAAGCCTGCCTCCCGTCCCTATATAATTCAAGCTTAGCTTGCATTTTTGGGATCGATTTAGAACCCAGGGAAGGCTATAGAGCACCTGCCTCTCCAATTGATCATTCCTCCCAAAATCATAATGAGAAACCTTGCATTTCTTTTCTCCCTCCCTATTCACGTAACCACATCTCGGGCAAGTCATTCCACCAACAATTGACATTAACCACTAATGCCCTAATACTTTAAAAAACTTTATATTTTCAATAATTCCATAAATTCTTGGTCATAATTGAATTATTATTTTTACTAAGTATAAATGGTACGGTCATGCAATGGCAGAAATTATCTATGGATTGTTCTCTGCTTATTAAATGCGCAATACACTATGTAATTAATTTTCTTGGCTAAATACAAGGATTATTTTGCACGTGAATAATAACGATACCGGAAGTGTTTATATAGGGGTTTTTTCTTATTGCTTGTATGTCTCAGTTGAGTGGGGATGAGGGTGTTTGGGCTTTGGTTGCTTGGTTGGTTCCGCTTGTTGGTGGTGTGATTGGTTTGGTGGTTAGGCCTGGTTCGGGTTATGTTAGGCATTGGTCTTACTTGAGTATTGCCTTTGGTCTTGTCATTATTGTTGTTGATGTGGTTCTTGGAATACTATCACTATTAACCATCCTAATACCACCAATGCACATAGTAATAACGGCACTGGGTTACCTGGCTGGACTGGCATTCCTAATAGTGTGGGTAATCGGAATACTAAGAGAACGCAACTCAATCTACTGGAAACCAACAATAATATACGACGTAGCAAAAATAATAGGCGCACCATAAACAAAACCCAAAACCCAAAATTAAAAACACAATAAATTCTCTCAACAATTAATACCCATAATAAATGCGCAAGACTTGAAGGATTAATTGTAAAATATGGTGCCCCGGCCGGGATTTGAACCCGGGTCACGGGCTCGAAAGGCCCACATACTTGACCGGGCTATACTACCGGGGCTCGTAATCATTAGAAACACGTTGGTTTTTAAGTCTTTATGTCAATTGGTGCCTTGTGGGTTAATTAATTTAAGTTCGTGGTTTTGCGATTGATTTAATGCCCATTACCGTATTTAGGAATTATGGTCTTTACTTTGTTAGGTTTTCGGTGAGTAGGCGTCCTAGGAGAGCTGCTTTTGTGGTTGGTAGTTTTACAGCATTCATGAAATCTATCGAACTCGGTTTTTGTGGTTCTGATTATTGTGCCTACGTTTCACTACCTCCAGGTAAGTATTATTATAGGTATTTGATTGATGGTGAGGTTGTCCTTGATGATGGGCCTGTGGAGAATGGTTTTAATGTACTTGAGCTTAGCGGGGTCGTTAGGAGGATCCGTGGAGTTAGGCGCAGGTTGTTTAGGGCGATTTATGGGATCTTTATTGATAGGTTTGGGTGTAAAAGGGAGGGCAGCCTGAGGGATAGGCTCGGTTACATTAGGTCCATGGGCTTTGACACGATTTA